>CAMLUB010000011.1 GCA_946486515.1 uncultured Clostridium sp. | reverse complement strand
TTTCTTCTACTAAATTACATACTACATTTCCCATTTTTCCATTACAACCATTTACGAATACATTTAACATTTGATACCTCCATTATTTACAAAATTTTATTATTAAAATTCATTATGATTTGTTTACTACATACGTTATTATAGCTTATTTAAATTTATGTATAATTCGTAATTTCGAAAATATAACTTCATTATATTTTTTTTCTTGTATAGGAAACAATATGAAACTTTAAGTTACTTAGACTCAAAGTGAAAATAAATTTCTTACATTTTATTTTCAAAAGAAAAATCGAGTTTTTTCTATACAAGAACGTCGCTTCGTTCTAACGATTGTACACAAATTTTACTAACGTAAAATTTGGCGCACGAACAATAACACGGGCTTTAAAATGTTAAGAACAGAAAAAATATTAAAAAAAGCCAGCTATTGTTCCTATAAGTAGAATTTGTTATCTATTCCTTTAATTTATCTAATTCTTCAATTAATTTTTGTTCTTTATCACTACTCATTTTGGTAAGTGGTAATCTAGGAATTCCATAGTGATAGCCAATATGATTTAAAGCAGCTTTAACAGGAATAGGGTTAACCTCTGAAAATAAAGCTTTTACCAAAGGTAAAGCATCTAATTGCATCTTTGTAGCTTTTTCAATATTACCATCAAAAAAGTTTTGAACCATATCATGCGTATATTGTGGTTTTACATTTGATAAAACAGATATGACACCAAGTCCTCCTAATGATAAAATAGGTAATATTTGATCATCATTTCCTGAATAAATATGTAAATTATCTCCACATAAATGGGCAATTTCGGCTACTTGTGATAAATTGCCACTTGCTTCTTTGATAGCAACAATGTTATCCATTTTAGATAATTCTAAACAAGTTTCTGGTAAAATATTAACACCAGTTCTACTTGGTACACTATACAAAATAATTGGTAGAGATACACTTTCAGCTATTACTTTATAATGTTCAATTAATCCCTTTTGTGTGCATTTATTGTAATAAGGTGTAACAATTAAAAGTCCATCAACACCTAAAGTTTCTGCTTTTTTAGAATTTTCAATAACTTTCATTGTGTTATTTCCACCAGTACCAGCGATAATTGGTACTCGTCCATTAGCGGTTTTGACAGCACAAGAAATGGTAGCATCTTTTTCTTCTTCTGTCATAGTAGAAGATTCTCCTGTCGTTCCACACACAATAATGGCATCTACGCCATTTTTGATTTGAAAATTAACAAGTCTTTCAAATTCTTTAAGATTAACACCATTTTCGTCAAAAGGTGTACTGATAGCTGTTCCACAGCCTTTGAATAAAATTTTTTTCATATAAATCACCTAATTTTCTTTATATATATAGATAAAAATATAATTATATTTTTATATACTGCCATTATATTACAAAATGTATAAAAAGAGAATAGAAAATGAAAAGTTTATTGAATACATAAAGAAAAAATGTTACAATTCACAGCCCAATAAAGGACAGAGAAAGGTTATGTTATTCTAGATTTCATAAATTTTTCGGTTCAATGCGTACTTTAGCCTTTCTAAATCTAAAACAAACGAGCCTCTCGCTATTTCCGCTTCCTCATTTGTTTTAAATTAAGAAAGACTACAAGTACTCCAATCACATTCGAAATCCATTCAATCTAGAATAACATAACCTTTCCCTGTCCTTTATTGGGCTGTGAATTGTAACGAAAAAAACGCTTCTATAAGAAACGTTTTTATATAGGAAATAAATTATTAAAAGCGTATCATTAATAAACTAAAAAACACATAAGCATATCGAAAAGCTTTTTTCATAAACATTTTAGATTTTAATACTTCAAAAGTTTCAGCTGTAGCACAATATTTATCCACAAAAGTTAAGATGAATCCTTCAATAGAGGTTGGAAACTTTAATGTTACTGGCCACATATGTGTCAAAATCATATCTTTTTCTTTTTGAGACAAATCAAATAATTTGCTGGCATTGTCACAAGCTGTTTTTCCATGAGTGAAGGCATGTAATCCTTTTCTATTAGGTTCTCGAACACGCCAGTCATACAAAAACAAGTCGTGTAGCATAGCTGCTCTAGTTGCTGATATGTAATCTAAATGATATTTTTTGCATATCAAATAACAATAATAAGATACCATATAGCAATGGTCAAAACAGCTAGTTTCATAATGTTGTCTATATTTTTTCATTTCTTGCACAGTCTCACTATTTATTAAATCTTCAATAATGCTTATGAATTCTTTATTATTTATGGAATCACATTTTTTGATATTATTCTCCATAATAACCCCTTTTTATTTTTTTGGATGAGAAAGCTATTCATCCCTACCATTTATTATAATATAAAACATAAGAATAGTAAATGAATTTTTTAAAAATATTGAAGAAACGAAAAAAATGTATTATAATAAAAAAAGGAAAAGACTCTAAATAGTAAAATATAGAGAAAGGAGATATGTATAGTATATACATAAAAAAAGATATGAAAGTATTAGGTAATGTAATAGTAAAAGGTGAAGAAAAACAATTAAGAGTAAAAAAAGATGGGGAGTTATATCAGTATATTTTAGGAGAAAAAGTTGTGGGTGTATTTGATCCAAATGTGATGGCTGATTCATTGATAATTTTTAGAGAAAATACATTAGAAAATGCGCTATCAGACCAAATAAAAGACGAAATAACACAAATTATAGAAAAAACAGGAAAAGAAGAAATTTTAGAAACTGAAAGAGAACAAGAACAACAGAAGGAAGAAAATGTTTACGACAAAAAAATGGGATATGAAAAGACTATAGGAAGAGAAAAAGAAAATGAAGCACAAGAAAAAGAGAAGAAAACAGAAAAAGATGATAAACAATCAAAAAAACAAAAAAAGGAACATAAAACAGAAAATACAACAGGAGATATACAAATCAAACAAGAAGTAGCCATGGATACAATGGCAACAGACATGGACTCACTAGGAGAAAAACTGGAAAAAGCAGGAAAGATTAAAGACTCAGATGAAAGACATGGGAAACTAGGGATTGTGGAATCAGATGAATTAGACAATTTAAGAGATGAAAATGGTAAAAGACTAGAAGGACACTCATCAAGATATGAAACGGTTGTCATAACAAACAAGACTGGAAAAGATGGAAAACCAATTGTGAGGGCTTTAGACTTAGAAAATGATACACAAGAAGGAACAAATCCAGAAGAGCAAGTCTATCAAGTTAGTCAAAACAAGAATCAACCTGCAAAAAAAGGAGATGTATTAACTAGATTAAAAATACAAGGACAAGAAACAATTGGGATAGAAAAAAGACAATATGGAGAAGTAGAAGTATATCATTCAGCAGATAAAACAATCGGTGGGAATGGTATGGAAGGAAATAAGAGCTTAGATAAACAATTGGAAACTTCCAATTCGAAAAATGCAGTAGAGGGGATGGATGAACAAACACAAAAATTATCACAAGAATATCAAGATGGATATCGTTCAGTAGAAGCTTCATATCAAGAAGCAAAACAACATGAAAATGCCCAAGAAGAACCGTGTGAAGAAATGGAGCAAGAAGATTTGGATGGAAATCCAAATACAGCAAAACATAACCATATAGATGATACAGTAGAGCTATTAATGAGAAATGATGAAATTGCTGATAAGTTTACGAAAAGAGAAGTTAAAGAGATGGTAGAAAGAGCATGGGATAGAAAAGAAGAAGATAAAACTTTAGCAGAATTCCAAAAAGATGTAGAAGAAGATATAGAAGCAGATGCTGAAAACATGCGTGGAGAAAGAGGTAGATAAAATTTATTAAAAAAATATTAAATTTTATTAAAAAAGTTGCAATATTTTGCCAATAATAGTATAATATAAAAGGTAGTATAATAATATATAGAAAGTATTATTAAAAAGAGAGGTAAAAAAATGGATTATTTATATATACTAAGAGAAGCTTTAGTATGGACAGTAACAATATTTTGGTTATATCAAGTTGTCGTTAGTTTATGTTCTTTAGTAAAATTAAAAGATAAACCTTTAAAAGTAAAAAAAGACCATCGTTTTATGGCAATTATACCAGCACATAATGAAGAAGCGGTTGTAGGGAATTTAATTGAAAGTTTAAAAAATCAAACATATAATAAAGATTTATATGACATATATGTTATTGCAGATAACTGTACAGATAATACAGCGAAAATTGCAAAAGAAGCTGGTGCCATTGTTTATGAAAGATTTGATGAAACGAAAAAAACAAAAGGATATGCATTAAATTGGTTTTTACAACAAAAAATTGCAGAAGATGCACCATATGATGCTTTCTTTGTATTTGATGCAGATAATATTGTAGATAAGAATTTTATAAAAAATATGAATAAAAAACTATGTCAAGGAGAAGATGTGGTACAAGGTTACAGAGATATTAAAAATCCATCTGATAACTGGATAACAGCAGGATATGCTATTTTCTATTGGCAAATGCATAGATTTTATCATTTAGCTAGATACAATATTGGATTATCACCATTATTAAATGGTACAGGTTTTATGGTAAAATTTGATGTTATCAAACCACAAGGTTGGGATACAGAAACCTTAACAGAAGATATTGAATTCTCTTTAAAAAGAATTATAAAAGGTAAAAAATTAGGTTGGGCAACAGATGCGATTGTATATGATGAACAACCTACAGGGTTTAAACAAAGTTGGTCACAAAGAAGTAGATGGACAGTTGGACATATTCAATGTATAAAGAAATATACAAAAGAATTAGTAATAGCAGCTAAAGAAAACAAAAAAATGATTAATTTAGATGGATTATTTTATATTGTAGGTAGTATTCCAATGTTTATTATAACGATTGCATTATTATTAACAAACTTTATTATGTATAATTCAGCATCTATTACAACGGCAGAATTAATCAAAAACTTAATTATGTATTTAGTTCCAACATTTGTGTTACCAATATTTATAGGAATGTTTGCAATGTGGCTAGATGGAAGAAAGATTAAACCTATGGCAAAAGGATTACTTTGTTATCCACTATTTTTATTAACATGGATATGTATAAACTTTAAATGCTTATTTATTAGAAATACTTCATGGGAGAAGATAAACCATGTAAGAAGTATAAAAATAGCAGATGTTTCTGATAATAGTAAAGTGCAAACTGAAAAAGAATTAGTTTAAAATAAATAGAATAAATTAAAAAGATAAGTGGACGTTTTAAATGTTGTTAAAAATGACAATAGAATAATGTTCCACTTATTATTGTTGAAAAATAAGATTTATCCAATGAATTTGCAATAATAGTGAAAGGAAAAATTAAACATGGAACAACTAAAAAAGATTGACAAAAAAAATAAATATATACATATAGGAATTATTATATTAGGAATTATATTTATCAGTTTATCAGCTTTTCATGAAAATATTTGGTTTGATGAAAGTTATTCTGTGTCTATTGCAAGACATAGTTTTAGTGAAATATGGAACATAACAGGACATGATGTCCATCCACCACTATATTATTGGATGTTACATATTATATGGATGATTTTTGGGGATCAAAACATTGCTTTCCGACTATTTTCTGTTTTGGCAATAGCTATTTTAGGAGTATTAGGATATACACATATACGAAAAGATTTTGGAGAAAAGATAGGAATGCTATTTTCATTTTTAGTGTATTTCTTACCAGTTATCTGTATATATAGTCAAGAGATTAGAATGTATTCATTAGCATATTTATTGGTAACAATCATGGCTATATATGCATATAGATTTTACAAATCAGTAAAAGATAAAAATGCAATGGAAAATCAAAACAAAAACTTGATTATATTTGCTATATTCAGTATATTATCATGTTATACGCATTATTATGCTCTAGCAACAGCAGGGCTTATAAATCTGATATTATTTATATTCTTAATAAAAAATGTATTAAAAGCAAGAAAGCAAAAAGATTTAGATGTAAAAGATAAAAAAGAGATATCAAAACCATTAAAAAAATTTCTAATAGCAGCAATCGTTCAAGTAATATTATATATCCCTTGGCTATTATTTTTAATAGAACAAATGACACGTGTAGGTGGAGGATTTTGGATTCAATTAAATTTAAACACCTTAATAGAAGTACCAAGTTTTCAATTTAGAGTACAAACAGATTCAACGATTAATGCTACAGCTATTATATCATTAATAGTATCTATAGTATTATATATTTACATGGGGTATAGAATATATAAAGCAAAGAAAATCAAAGAAAAAATTTTACCAGCTGTTATATCTATTATCATATATATAACAGTAATAGTAGCAGTTTTAATCATATCATTAATAGGAAGTCCAATATTAGTGGGAAGATATTTATTAACTTTGACAGGTCTATATATTTTCGTTTTTGCTTTTTTCATGGCGAAAGAAGAAAGAAAATGGGTAACAGGAATCATATGTGCAGTAATATTAATTTTAAGTTTTATTGGAAATTATAATTCTATAAAAAACAATTATGATACATCAAACAAAGAAGTAATGAATTTTATGGAAGAAAATATACAAAAAGATGATATAATCATATATAATGAAATAGGAGTCGGAGGAGTATTAGCTTCCTATTTTCCAGATAATAAACAATATTTTTACAACCAATGGTATTGGGATGTAGAAGAAGCATATAAGGCATATGCACCAGCAATGGAAACAGTATATAGTTATGATGAAATCTTAGATAATTATCAAGGAAGAGTATGGGTTGTAGGAACAGTGGGAAGTAATATATATAAAGATGTACCAAAAGATAACATGAATACAATCATAGAAGCAAAAGAATATAAAATAGCATATCAAAATTGTAGTTATCAATTTACATTATTTGAAAAAAAGTAGAATAAAAGATTTTTCCAACCAGTTTTGTGTCCAAAAAAGGAATGATAGGAAATATGAAAAAAAGTATAATTAATAGCATTACCTTTATTATTTTAATCATTGCTATCTATTTTGCTTATCAATTTTATCAAAGTCATAATTTTAATGATTTTATTAGAAGTGAAGCAAATTTAGGTATATCAGAATTTAAAAGAGATAAATTTGTAAAATATTCTGATAGCAATAGTTATAAAATAACATCTACTGAATTTAATGATGCGATGTTTTCAAAAGAAATAAAAGTAGAAAAAAATACACCATATAAAGTATCATGTATGATAAAAACTAAAGGAGTACAAGCAGATAAAAAAGCTTCTAGCATTGGAGCACAAATTTCCATTTCTGATACAGTCGAAAGATCTGTTACGATTAGTGGAGATAGTGATTGGCAAGAAGTAGAATTTATATTTAATTCCAAAAATAGAGATATAGTAGATATTGCCTTTCGTTTAGGAGGAATAGGAGGATATGCTAGAGGAGAAGCATGGTTTTCTGATCTTAAAATAGAAGAAGGACAAGCAGAAGAAGATAGTGATTGGAATTTTGCTTGTTTCATCTTTGAAAATACAAATGTTACAATAGATAACAAAAAAATTGATATACAAGTAACTAATACAGATATGATAGATATCAAAAATACAATAAAGCGCTTTGAAAATTCTTGTAAACAACTATCAGAAGGAAAAATGATTGCAAAGTGTGATATATATGAAATACAAGATTCAATTACATCATTATCATATGATGATGAGTTTGGTTATTATATAGCACCAGAAGATATAGAAACACAAATTAAAGATATCATTAATCAACATAATTATGATCACATTTTTGTCGTTGTAAGATTAGGGAATGAAGAATATCAAGATGATATAGAAATTAGAGATTGGATTGGATTAGGTGGTATGGATTATTACGGAATAGGATTTTCAAACATTCGATTACCAAATAGTTCAAAAAGTTATATATATAAGTATGATGTGAGGGTAAATCAATTTCCAGAAGAAGTATTTTTGCATGAATTTTTACATTCATTAGAAAGAACAGCAAAAGAATATGGATATACCATACCTGCATTACATGATTATAAAGAATATGGTTATGAAAATGAATATTTAATAGGACAAAAAGAATGGTATAAGGATTATATGAATCAAGAAATATATACATCAAACGGATATGTAGGATTGCCAAATGAAATATATACATTAAAGCCTGCTAAAAAATCAAATTTTGAATATGCATATGATTTAAAAATTTATACAGAGCCACAAAATATCATTGAGGAAATTAGAAACATATTTGAGAATTTATTTACCAATATTGGACTTATCCTAGGAAAGTCATGAAAATGTCCTTTTGGGGACGTTTCTGTTTGGGACATTTTTTGTGGTATAGGAAACAATATGAAATTTTAAGTTATTTAGGCTCAAAATGAAAATAAGTATTTAACATTTTATTTTGAAAAGAAAAATTGCTTTTCGTATACTACAAAAAACAACAAAGAGTAATATAACATTAAAAGAAAAGTGTTAAGGAGGACTCATGAAAGTATCAGAATTTAATTATGATTTACCAGAAGAATTAATTGCACAAACACCAATAGAAAAAAGAGATGAATCAAGATTAATGGTTTTAGATAGAAGTAAACAAACAATTGAACATAAAACATTTAAAGATATTATTGACTATTTAGAGCCGGGAGATTGTTTAGTAAGAAATAATACAAAGGTGATTCCTGCCAGAATTTATGGAAAAAAAGAAACAGGAGCAAAAGTAGAGTTTTTATTACTAAAAAATATAGAAGGGGATATTTGGGAAACAATCGTAAGACCAGGAAATAAACTTCATGCAGGAACAAAAGTTATTTTTGGTGATGGATTATTAATAGCTGAAATTTTAGACATTATGCCAGGCGGAACAAGAAAAGTTAAATTTTCATATAAAGGAATATTTAATGAAATATTAGACAAGATAGGATTAATGCCATTACCACCATACATTCATGAAGAACTAAAAGATAATGACAGATATCAAACGGTTTATGCAAAATATGATGGTTCAGCAGCAGCACCAACAGCAGGTTTACATTTTACACCAGAATTATTAAAAAAAATAGAAGAAAAAGGTGTAAAAATTGCAAATGTAACATTACATGTTGGTATAGGAACTTTTAGACCTGTAAAAGAAGAAAATGTAGAAAATCATGAAATGCATACAGAACATTTTTATATCAAACAAGAAGATGTTCAAAAAATTAATGAAACAAAAAAACAAGGGAAAAGAGTCATTGCTGTTGGAACAACTTCTTGTAGAGTTTTAGAAACGATTGCAGATGAAAATGGATTGGTAAAAGAAACAGAAGCAGATACCAGTATCTTTATCTATCCAGGCTATCATTTTAAATGCCTAGATGCATTAATTACCAACTTCCATTTGCCACAATCTACGTTATTAATGTTAGTATCTGCTTTAGCAGGAAAAGACTATATTATGAAAGCATACAATGAAGCAGTAAAAGAGAAATACCGATTTTTTAGTTTTGGAGATGCTATGTTTATTAAGTAAGTTGCCAAAGGGGACGTGCCATTTTGGCAACTTATGTAGAAGAAAAAATTATTATTAAAAAAATACAAAAAGTAAGTTGCCAAAATGGCACGTCCCCTTTGGCAACCATGATAAAAAAGGAGGAATTATGAAACCAGCAGTAACATATGAGCTATTACATGAATGTACACAAACAGGAGCTAGAAGGGGGATTGTGCATACACCTCATGGTGATATACAAACGCCTGTATTTATGCCAGTAGGAACACAAGCAACTGTAAAATCAATGACACCAGAAGAATTAAAAGAAATGGTAGGTGCACAGATTATATTAGCAAACACTTATCATTTGTATTTAAGACCAGGACAAGACATTGTAAAAGAAGCAGGTGGTCTTCATAACTTTATGAAATGGGACAGACCAATTCTAACAGATTGTGGAGGATTTCAAGTATTTAGCTTAGGAGATTTAAGAACCATTTCAGAAGAAGGTGTAGAATTTAAGTCTCATCTAGATGGAAGTAAGCATTTCTTCTCACCAGAAAGTGTTATGAAAACAGAAGAGGATCTAGGGGCAGATATTATTATGGCTTTTGATGAATGTGTTGAATATCCGGCAAGTTATGAATATACAAAACAATCGATGGAAAGAACTACTAGATGGGCGAAAAGATGTAAAGAAGCACATAAAACACAAAGTCAAGCACTTTTTGGAATCATCCAAGGTGGATTTTATGAAGATTTAAGAGAAGAAAGTGCAAAAGAATTGATAAAATTAGACTTTCCAGGATATGCGATTGGGGGGATTAGTGTAGGAGAACCAAAAGAAGAATTTTTAAGGATACTTCGTTTTACAACACCACTAATGCCAAAAGATAAGCCAAGATATTTAATGGGAGTCGGAACACCAGACTATTTGATAGAAGCAGCTATCTCAGGAATTGACATGTGTGATTGTGTACTACCTACAAGAATAGCCAGAAATGGAACAGCATTAACATCTCATGGAAAAGTTGTTGTTAGAAATGCAACTTATAAAAGAGATTGGAATCCATTAGATGAAGAATGTGATTGTTATACTTGCAAAAATTATTCTAGAGCTTATATAAGGCATCTTATCAAGGCAAATGAGATTTTAGGGGTTAGATTATTATCCATACATAATTTAAGATTCTTGACGAATTTAATGGAAAGGGTTAGAATAGAAATAGAGAGAGATAATTTAGCAACTTTTAGAGATGAATTTTATGCAAAATATGGTTATAAAACAAATGAATAAGAAAATAGGAGGGTGTATATGAATTTGTTAGATGAAGATTATTCAAACAATAAAGAAAACAAAACAAAAAAAATGATTCCAATAATAATTGTTTTGATTGTTATCATCCTAATGGCAATTATAGGAATTGTTTCATATATGATGTATTTACAAGGAGCAGAATTGAGAGTATATGTAAATGATGTACAAAATGCAGATGTTAAAAATTTATTACATTTTGAAGAAGACGGAACAATTTATGTACCGATAAGAGCAATTGCTAGCTATCTAGGGTATAATAGTTTTAATGGAGAATATAAAAATAAATCAGAAGAACAAAGCAAATGTTATGTTGAATGTACAGAAGAAGTAGCAAATCTGACATTAAATTCTAATAAGATATATAAATTGAATTTGGAAGATAATGATAATAATTATACTTATGTATATATGGATAAGCCTGTAAAAGCTATAGAAGGAGAATTATATATAACGACTGATGGAATGCAAAAGGCATTTAATTCTAGTTTCTTTTATAATGAACAAAACAATACAATTACAATTTATACGACACCATATTTAATTAAGGCTTACACAAATACAATTTTAGATTACGGGTATACAAAATTAAGTGAAACTTTTGACAATGAAAAAACAGCAATCAGAAATATGTTAGTTGTGTCAGATGATAGATATTATGGAGTTATAAATGTAAATGACGGAACAGAAATTTTAGAATGCAAATATGATGACATTAAATATCAAGAAGCTACAGGAGATTTTATTGTATGTAGTGATGATAAATATGGAATTATTGGAGTAGATAAAAAAACAAAAGTGTCTATTGATTATGACAGTATAGAATTGATGGATTATGATGCAGGATTGTACCTGGTTAGTAGAAATGATCATTTTGGTGTTATTGATTTAAATGGACATATCGTGATTCATACAGAAAATGATCAAATCGGCGTGGATATTTCTAAATTTGCAAACAATGATTTAAAAACAGGATATATTTTGATTGATAAGTTAATACCTGTTCAGAAAAATGACAAATGGGGATTGTTTGATACAGATGGACATCAACTTGTTGAATTTGAATACGATAGCTTTGGATATGTTGCTGGTAATATTCGAGAAGCACAAAATCTATTAGTAATACCAAGTTACAATCTCATTGTGGCATGTATGAATGATCGATATACGTTGTTGAATTCTTTAGGGGAACAACCAATTAGGGCATTTGTTGATGATATATATATGCAAATTGATGGAGGAGAAAAACAATATTATATGATTGCTAATGATAAGAAATATAATGTAGAAGAATATTTAGATAGATTGGGAGTAATACAAACAGAATCTAATAATAGCAATACGACAAACACTTCAAATACAAATTCAGATAGTACTTCAAATAATATAAACAACAATGAAACAAACAATACAGAAAACACTAATCAAATGAATAATACGGCAAATGAAGAAGATAATGGACAAGATGAAGACAACTCAAATCTAGTAGAAACTCAAAATTCTTAAGAATAAGTATAAAACCAAACAGAAATATGAAAATAAAGAATATTTGCTTTAATTTTAGTAAATATTCTTTATTTTTGACCACTCATACTAATAGAAAAAAATACAAAAATAGTATATAAATATAAAAGGCATAATGAATATAAAAATCGAAAGAAGTAGTCGGTTTAAGTAATATACATAGATGAAAATGAAATATAACATAATCAAAAAAGAATTAAAAAGAAAGGATGAAGAAAGAAGAATGAAAAGAGCATTTTTATTTCCTGGACAAGGTGCACAAGTTGTAGGAATGGGAAAAGATATTTATGAAAAGTATGATGAAGCAAAAAAAATCTATGATGAGGCTTCAAGAATATCTGGAATCGATGTAAAAAAACTTTGCTTTGAAGGTCCAGAAGAAGAATTAAATAGAACAGAAAACACACAAATTGCCATATTAACAACAAGTTTAGCAATATTAGAAGTTTTAAAAGAAAAAGGAATAGAAGCAGATATGGCAACTGGATTAAGTTTAGGAGAATATGGTGCTTTAATTTATGCAGGAATGATTAGTTTTAAAGATGGAATCAAATTAATTCAAAAAAGAGGATATTACATGGAAAATCTTTTACCTAATCAAAAATTTTCTATGGCAGCGATAATTGGACTAGATGCAGAAAAAATAGAAGAAGTTTGTCAAGAAATTGCTAAACAAAACAAATTTATTGTTGTTGCAAACTATAATTGCAGTGTACAAACAGTTATATCGGGACAAGAAGATGCTATTGAAGAAGCAATGAAGATCTTGAAAGCACAAGGTGCCAAAAGAGCAATGAAATTAAATACAAGTGGACCATTCCATACAATAAAACTAGAAAAAGCAAAAGAAGCATATGAAAAAGAATTGGTAAATATTGATTTTCATCTTAATACAAAGGTTAAAGTCATAAAAAATATTGATGGTACATACTATACTGAAAATGATAATATAAAAGAAATCTTAGCAAATCATATTATTAGTCCAGTAAGATTTGATAAAGCAATTCAATTAATGGAGCAAGAGAAAGTAGAAGAATATTTAGAAATTGGACCAGGAAGAACTTTAACAGGATTTGTAAAGAAAGATAATAAAGAAGCAAAAACATTTAATATAAATAATGTAGATAGTTTAGAAAAATACTTAGAAGAACAAGTATAATGAGGGTAAGGTGTGTCCTAAAAATAAAGAAGAAAAAGAGGAAGAACTTAAACGAAGGTCAACAGTAAATCATAAAGGGAGGGGACATACTTTAACCTAAGTGGAAATGACCAAATGGTAAAGTGTGTCCCCTAACATAAAAAAGAAAGGAAGAAAAGGAAATGAAAGAAAATAAGACTGTATTTGTAACAGGAGCTTCAAGAGGAATTGGAAAAGAAGTTGCCTTAAAATTTGCAGACAATGGATATAATGTTGTCATTAACTATGTTTCAAGCAAAACAAATGTGGAAGAATTAAAAGCGGAATTTGAAAATAAAGGTGTAAAAACATTGATTATGCAAGCAGATGTAACCAATAAAGAAGCGATTGAAGAATTGGTAAAAAAAGCAATCGAAGAATTTGGAAGTATAGATGTATTGGTTAATAATGCAGGTATCACAAAAGACAATTTATTAATGAGGATGAGTGAAGAAGAATTTGATAGAGTTATAGAAGTAAACTTAAAAGGAACATATGTTGTCACAAAAGCAGTTACAAAATATATGATGAAAAAAAGAAAAGGAAGTATTATCAATTTGTCATCAATTGTAGGTGTTGCAGGGAATGCAGGACAGTGTAATTATGCAGCATCAAAAGCTGGAATTATTGGGTTTACAAAAAGTGTAGCAAAAGAATTAGCTTCAAGAAATATTAGAGCAAATGCAGTAGCACCTGGATTTATAGAAACAGATATGACTGCTGTTTTGTCAGAAGAAGTAAAAGAAAATATACATAATCAAATTCCATTAAAGAGAATGGGAACAGCAAAAGAAGTGGCAGATTTGATATATTTCTTAGGCTCAGATGAAAGTGCTTATATTACTGGTCAAGTTGTTAATATAGATGGCGGAATGGTTATGTAAGAAAGGCGTGCATTAACGAAATCAAAGATTTCGATGCACAAATGTGAAGACTGCTTCGCAGTACTTCACGAATATAAGAAGCCTAACCTTGTTTTATACGGAAAAATCCATATGGAGTCAAGATAAAAGAAGATTTTTCCTATACAATGAAAAACAAATTGAAAGCAGCATCTTGCACATTTTCGATATTAAATTCAAACTTCGACATACAAAAAGTATGCTTTCAGCTTGAATTTAATATCGGAAATGCACAATATACTACTTTGAATTTGTTTTTAAAACAGACTGGTATAATAGTATATTTTGGTTCAATACGATATTAAAAAATGAAAGGAAGAGAAAAATGGAAAGAAGAGTTGTTATTACAGGATTAGGGGCTTTAACGCCAATAGGAAACAATACAGAAGAATTTTGGAATGGAATTAAAAAAGGAAAATGTGGAATTGATGAAATTAAAAGTTTTGATATATCAAACTTTAAAGTAAAACTAGCAGCAGAGTTAAAAGGATATAATCCAGAAGATTATTTTGATAAAAGAGAAGCAAAAAGATTGGATAAATTTTCCCAATATGCTATGATAGTTGCAAGAGAAGCATGGAAAGATAGTGGGTTAGACAAAGAAACTGAAAACATGGAAAGAGTAGGAATTATTATAGGATCAGGAATCGGAGGGATACAAACAATTGAAACAGAACATGAAAAATGTATGATAAAAGGACCTGATAGAGTTTCTCCAATGTATATACCTATGGGAATTTCCAATATGGCAACAGGAAATGTAGCAATTGATATTGGCGCAAAAGGAGAATCTATTGCGATGGTTACAGCATGTGCAACAGGTACACATAGCATTGGGGAAAGTTTTAGAATGATTAAACATGGATATCAAGATGTAGTAATAGCAGGAGGAACAGAAGCAGGAATTACACCACTTGGAATAGCAGGATTTGCCAATATAAAAGCTTTGACAAAAGCAGAAGATAAAACAAGAGCAAGTATTCCATTTGATAAAGAAAGAAGTGGATTTGTTATGGGAGAAGGTGCAGGAGTAGTTGTTTTAGAAGAATTAGAACATGCAAAAAAAAGAGGTGCCAAAATTTATGCAGAGATTGTGGGATATGGTGCAACATCTGATGCATACCATATTACTTCACCTGCTCCAGGAGGAGAAGGTGGTGCAAGAGCTATGAAAATTGCTTTAGAAGAGGCAAAAGTAAATCCAGAAGAAATTACATATATCAACGCACATGGTACTTCAACACATCTAAATGATTCTTATGAGACACAAGCGATTAAAACAGCATTAGGAGAGGATGTAGCTAAAAAAGTAATGGTAAGTTCAACAAAAGGACATACTGGACATTTGTTAGGAGCAGCAGGTGGAGTAGAAGCTATTGTATGTGCAAAAGCAATTGAAGAAGGATTTGTTCCAGCAACGATTAATTATAAAGTTCCAGATGAAGAATGTGATTTAGATGTTGTTCCGAATAAAGGAAGAAAAGTAGAAGTAAAATATGCCATGTCTAATTCATTGGGATTTGGTGGACACAATAGTAGTATTTTATTGAAAAAGTATGAAGACTAAGGAAATGTTTATAAATTGTTATTGATAAGAATGTTGTTATATCATATTTTGAAAGATTCTATGATATAACAACATTCTATAAAATAATTTTTGCATATGAATAGTAATATTTTATGTTACAGTTCAAACCTAACCATTTTATAACTAAATTTATAATAATTTATGCTTTGCACTTTTCAATTTAAGAAAAATGATGTAAAATAAAAACAAAAATGGAGGTAGAAATATGGACTATAAAGAAATTAAAAAATTAATGGACGATATGGGAAATTCTAAATTAGAAGAATTAGAAATTGAATTTCCAGATGGTGTAAAAATCAGTATGAAAAAAAGTGAAAAAAGAGAAGTGATTGTAGAACCACATGTGATAGAAGCAAGTGCACCAATATCTGTTCCAGCCGTAAAACCACAAGAAGAAAAAGGTATGGTTGCCGTAGAAGAGAAAAAAGAAGAAAACTATAAAGTCATCAAATCACCGATGGTAGGTACTTTTTATGCAAGCTCATCACCAGACAAAGATCCATATGTAAAAGTAGGAGATAAAATTTCAAAAGGACAAGTAGTATGTATAGTAGAAGCTATGAAATTAATGAATGAAATCGAATCAGAATTTGATGGTGAAGTTGCAGAAATTTGCGTAAAGAATGAAGATGTGGTTGAATATGGTACACCACTATTTAAAATAAAATAATGTCCTTTTGGGGACGTTTCTGTTTGGGACATTTTTGCTTAATGAATTTTGACTTTAGAAGAAATTATTGTTAGAAGAATTTAACTTAAAGGAATGTAGATTGATAGTAATTTAAAAGTAAAGAAAGGATATAATTAAAATGTTAAATAAAGAGCAAATCAAGGAAATTATACCACAAAGAGAACCATTTTTGATGATAGATGAAGTAGAAGAATATGTACCAGGAGAAAGTGCAGTAGCATATAAAAATGTTAGTGAAGATGAATATTATTTTAAAGGGCATTTTCCTGGAAATCCAATTATGCCAGGAGTTTTAATTGTAGAATCTTTAGCACAAACTGGTGCAGTGGCTATTCTTTCTATGGAAGAAAATAAAGGAAGAAATGCTTTATTTGGTGGAATCGATAAATTAAGATTTAAAAGACAAGTGGTTCCAGGGGATAGAGTAAAATTAGAAGTAAAAATTATTAAAAGAAAAGGATCTATTGGAATTGGAGAAGCTTTAGCAACTGTAGACGGCAAAGTAGCTGTAAAAGGTGAGTTGACTTTTGCGATTGTTTAGAAAAAAGAAGGGTGAAATTTAATATGAAGAAAATATTAAAAATATTATTTATCACATCTACCTTAAGATGCTTAGGTCTGAACGGTAACTATGCTAAAACATAAATTAAAAAAATCCTTCCCAAAAACTTGTAATTTTCCATAATATTGATATAATAATATATGGACATAAACAAGAGAAAGGGAGGATTTTTATGTTAAAGAAAGTAGCGATACTAGCAAATGGAGGAGATGTATCAGGATTTAATGCAGTAATCAGAGCAATTAAAAAGACATGTGAAACAAATGGAATAGAATGCTATGGTTATATTGATGGATACAGAGGCCTTGTAAAAAATAATTATGTTAGATTAGATGGAAGTGATATTGCTTCTGGAATTTTACCAAAAGGTGGTTCTATTATTGGATCTTCTACAAATGCAATTGTTTTCCATTATAAAGTAGAACATGAAGATGGAACAGTGACATATGAGGATTTATCAGACCAATGTGTCAAAAACGTAAAAGAAGCAGGATTTGATTGTGTCTTTACATTAGGTGGAGATAGTACACAAAAATCAGCAAGAGACTTATTCTTAAAAGGAATTAATACAATTGGAGTACCAAAAACAATAGATAATGATGTTGCATGTACAGATATTACATTTGGATATAATACAGCTGTTCATGTAGCAACTGAGGCAATCGATAGATTACATACAACAGCAGAAACACATGATAGAATTATGGTATTAGAGGTCATGGGAAGATTTGCTGGTTGGATTGCTTTAGAATCTGCTATTTCTGGAGGAGCAGATGTTGCACTAATTCCAGAAATACCATATGATATTCATAAAGCAGCAGAAGCAATTAATAAAAGAAAAGAACAAGGAAAAAGATTTAGTGTTGTGGTTGTTTCAGAAGGAGCACATCCAAAAAATGCTGAACAAACAACACACTCAGCAGAAGGAATTGATGACAAAGCAGGAATTAGTGTTAAATTTGGTGGAGAAGGAAATAGAGTAGCTAAAGAACTTCAAGAATTAACAGGACTAGAATCGAGATGTACCATTTTAGGATATATGCAAAGAGGTGGAACACCAACAGCATATGATAGAGTATTATCTA
>CAMLUB010000010.1 GCA_946486515.1 uncultured Clostridium sp. | reverse complement strand
GATAATTCTTCTTTTGAATGGTCTCTTAATCTAATATTTTCTTCTTTGATTCCTAGATTTAATAACCAATTTTTACAGAATTCTTTCCAATATGCATGCCACTCTAAATCTGTTCCTGGCTTACAGAAAAATTCTAGTTCCATTTGTTCAAATTCTCTTGTTCTAAATGTAAAGTTTCCTGGTGTGATTTCATTTCTAAAAGCTTTTCCAATTTGTGCAATTCCCATTGGTAATTTTCTTCTTGTTGTTCTCATCACATTTTTAAAATTTACAAATATACCTTGTGCTGTTTCTGGTCTTAAATAGATTTCTGCCGTTTTATCTTCTGTTACACCTTGGAAAGTTTTAAACATTAAATTAAATTTTCTAATATCTGTAAAGTTTGTTTTTCCACAATTTGGACATGGTATTTTATTTTCATTAATAAAATCTATTAATTCTTTATCAGACATACCATCTGCAATCATATCTTTTCCATTATCATGTGCCCATTCTTCTATTAATTTATCTGCTCTATGTCTTGTTTTACATTCTTTACAATCGATTAATGGATCTGAGAAACCGCCTACATGTCCTGAAGCTACCCATGTTGTAGGATTCATTAAAATTGCTGCATCTAATCCTACATTATATTTGCTTTCTTGTATAAATTTTTTTCTCCATGCCATTTTGACATTGTTTTTTAGTTCGTTCCCTAAAGGTCCATAGTCCCAAGTGTTTGCTAATCCTCCATAAATTTCTGAGCCTGGGTAAATATAGCCCCTATTTTTGCAAAGTGCAACTAGTGTGTCCATTGATTTTAACATAACAATTCCTCCTTCTAATTTTATTTGCTAGTCCATGAAAGTTTTTTTGTAATATGTCTATACGTCGAAGTTTGATGAATAAAATAAAAATGTGCAAGATGCTGAATTCTCATCTGATCACATAATTTAATCAAAAGTAGTAAGATGTGCATTCTTTCTAAATCGATTAGATTTATTATATAGTGCATTTTTGTGATTTATTTCAAGCCGAAGGTGTACATTTGTACATCGAGGTTTGAAATAAATTACGAAAATGTGCTAGATGCTGAATTCTCATCTGATTCGCATAATTTAATCAAAAGTAGTAAGATGTGCATTTTTATAGAAATAACAAGCCGAGGGCGTACTTCTGTACGTTGAGGGTTGTTATTTCTATAAAAATGTGCAGATTGCTGCTTTTCATTAAATTTAAAACAAAAAAACTTTCATCAACCTAGTATAATCACATACTAGGGACGAAAGTTATATTCCGCGTTTCCACCCTAATTCTTAAAACATAGATGAAAGTTATCTGAAGTTTTAAGCACCTTCATTTTAAATCCACTCCAAAGCTCCCCATACTTATCTATTGCTGGTATCTCACCTTCACCAACTCTCTTTAAATAAATGTTACAGTATTTTTTCTTCTTCACCGTAGATATTTAATTTTATATATTTTATTATCTTTATTAAAAAAAGTCAATAATTTTCAAAAAAATATTGATAAAATCTTTTTTTTATGCTAATATATTAATTGTTGTAATTAAATGATTGATAGGGGTATAGTGTTAATGGTAGCACATCGGTCTCCAAAACCGCCTGTGTGGGTTCGAATCCTACTACCCCTGCCACAATGGAAACCAAACTGTGCACCAGTTACATGGTTTCTATTTTTTATTTAAATGAGGTGATTTTTATTTTTCAAAATATTAAATCTTTTATTTTCATACTTATTTTTTTGATTTTGTTTATTACTATCTTTTTTAGTCCTATGATAAGTTCAAACGGTGCTTATTATGAAAATAATCTGGATTCTGAGATTATTTCCATGAATCCAGATGGTTTTGTTTGGCCAATTCCTGGTTATACTAGAATTAGTTCCTATTTTGGTAAAAGAGTTTCTCCAACTTCTGGTGCTTCTTCCTCTCATTCTGGTATTGATATTCCTGCACCAGAGGGAACAAAATTAATTGCTGTGGCTGATGGAGAGATCACTTTTACACAATTTTTAGGTGCTGGTGGATATACCATTACCCTTTCTTTTGGCAATTACAAAGTTACCTATTGTCATTGTTCTCCAAATTATATTGTAAAAGTGGGAGATATGGTAAAACAAGGACAAGTCATTGGATATGTTGGTCCTAAATATATTTATGGTGTAAAAGGTAATCAATATTCTGATTCTTCTGGTAAACCTACAAATGGTGCCACAACTGGTACTCATCTTCATTTAGGCATTCGAATAGATGGAAAATATCAAAATCCTTTAAATTTTTTCTAGTTTTTTATATGTTTGGTACTTTCTTTACTTTTCTAATTTAACTATATATATTTAAGTTTTCGAAAAAATTATTTTTCTTTTGAAAATAAAATTTTAATATTTATTTTCACTTTGAGCCTAAGTAACTTAAAGTTGCATATTGTTTCCTATTCACCAAAAAGTGCCACAAATAGCTGAACTATTTATGACACTTTTTATTTTTGTTTACATATCATCATCATTATTTTCTTGTGAATTATCATTTTCAATATTATTTTTAGTTGATTTATTTTGTCCTTGTTGTTCTTCATTTAGCTCTTCATCACATTCATGACAAGTTGAGCAACTTCCATTGCAATCTAAATCTTCCTCTACATCTCCTGTCCAATCTAATTCAATAATATTATTGCAAACCGGACATTCCACTTCTGATTTATCTTCGTCAACATCTATCACAAATTGATTATCACAATAAGGACAAATAATCTCAAAGTCAAAACCTTCATCAGAATATATATCTTTCTCAATATTATCAATAATTTGTTGCATTTGACTCATTTTATCATCAATTTCTTTTTGTTTTTGCTCTAATTCGTTCATTTTCTGCGTTTTATAATTTATAAGCATATCCATTTCATCAATTACTTTATCAACAAACATTGAAAATCTAACTTTTATATATTCTAAATCTTCTTTATTTTTTAAATTCTTTTCCATATCATCTAAAAATTTTTTATATTCTTCTCTTAGTCTAGCCATTAAGATTCACCTTTCTATACTCTTTCCATATATTCGCCTGTTCTAGTATCTATTCTTAAGATATCTCCAATTTCAACGAATAATGGTACTTGAATTTCTAAACCTGTTTCTAATTTTGCTGGTTTTCCTGATGTTGTTGTTGTATTTCCACTAAATCCAGGTTCAGTATATGTAACTTGTAGTTCAACAAATATAGGTGGTTCTACTGCAAATACATTTCCTTTGTATGAAAGTATTGTTACTTCCATATTTTCTTTTAAGTATTTTAAACAATCACCAATTTGGTCTTCATTTAATGGTATTTGGTCATATGTTTCATTATCCATAAAATAATACAAACCACTATCATTATATAAATATTGCATGTTTTTCTTTTCTATTTGTGCAGCTGGGAATTTATCTCCTGGGTTAAATGTTTTTTCTAATGTTGCACCTGTGATAACATTTTTTAATTTGGTTCTTACAAATGCAGATCCCTTTCCTGGTTTAACATGTTGGAATTCTACGATTCTATATACATTTCCCTCCATTTCAAATGTTGTTCCATTTCTAAAATCTCCTGCTGAATATACTGATGCCATTTTCATTTCTCCTTTCATTTTTCAATTACTATTACAAAACTTTATATATTTTACTACATTTTTCAATAAAAATCAAGCATTTTGCTGTTTTTAAGCTATTTTTGCTCTTTTTGGTTACAGTCCAGTCGAAGATATGTATTTATTATTTTGCAACATCGCGTAAGTGACCAAACGAACATAGTGCGTGCAATTGGATCAATCTTCATTCGTTGAAAGATTTATCTTTCAACATAAGTGATTACGAACAGGAGATGTAAAAAATAATAAATATATATCTTAGGCTGAAGTGTAAAATTTTCATATTACAATATAATTTTTCTCAGAATTGGTTAAATTTATACAACCAAATTTTGTAATTTGTACAGTATCTTCTATTCTTACTCCAAATTTTCCTGGAATATAGATACCTGGTTCATTGGTTACAACCATATTTTCTTTTAATAATATATCTGATTTATAACTAATATATGGTGCTTCATGTATTTCCATTCCTACTCCGTGACCCAAACTATGAATTAAATCATATCCATTTAATTTAAAATCATTTTCTACCATTTTTGTTAACAATCTTGTACTTACCCCATCTTTAAAATCATTTGCTGTTTGTGTCTGATTTTTTAAAACCAAATCATAAACTAGTTTTACATATTCTGGGACTTCTCCAACAAAAAACGTTCTTGTCATATCTGAGCAATATCCATTTACCTTACATCCCATATCAATTGTTATAATATCGACATCCTGTATTTTTCTATCTGTTGGAATCGCATGTGGTTTTGAAGTATTTTCTCCTGATGCCACAATTGTATCAAAAGATAAGCCATCTGTTCTTTGTTTATAATATTCTTCAATTTCGTTTGCAATTTGTTTTTCTGTTATACCTGGTTTAATATAGTCCAATATGTATGAAAAGCAATTATCTGTAATTTCACATGCTTTTTTGATATTACTGATTTCTTCTTCATCTTTTATCATTCTTTGTTTTTCTATGATATATTCTGTTTCTATCAAACTATTAATTTTATATTTTCTCATATATTCTTTATATTCTGCATATGTGACATAATGTTCTTCAAATCCAACATTTTCACAAAACATAAAGAAAT
This sequence comes from uncultured Clostridium sp., assembly GCA_946486515.1. GTDB lineage: Bacteria > Bacillota > Clostridia > TANB77 > CAG-508 > CAG-269. The sequence goes on along the minus strand of CAMLUB010000010.1, from coordinate 13,852 downwards.
TTTCATAGTCTTCTTTTGATACATCATTCATATCATAAACGATAATTTCATCATACAATGTTAATATACTATGAACATGCTCTATATATCTTGCATCTGTTATATAAATATTTTCTTTTCTAGTTAATAATAATATTCCTTCTGCATTTATGTTTGTCAAATATTTGATATTTATTGGATTGGAAATAATTAAACCTTGTAAATCTAAACTAGACATCTTATTTCTTAACCATTGTAATTTAGGATTCATTGTATCATCCCCTCTTATTATTTATATTTAATTTTAGTTATACATTCCTAATGTAAATATTTTCATTAATACAAATTTTATTGTTTCAAATGGTATATACATGCTAATGAATGTTGCAATTACGATAAATGGTCCAAATGGTATATATTCATTTGTTTTCTTTACTTTTGTAATTAACAATCCAATACTCAAAATTGCACCTATTAAAAATGATATTAATGTAATAACTACAATATTGGACAATCCAAAAAATAGTCCTAATGCTCCCATTAATTTAACATCACCAAATCCCATGGCTTCTTTACCATAAAATAGTCCACCTACTAATGTGATTAATAAGAAAATTCCAGCACCTGCTAGCATTCCTAATAACATATTTAAAGTAATTGCTACATCTGATAATCCATATATGAAAGCAAACAGTAATCCAAATTCAAATATTGTTAGATTTAATCGATTTGGTATGATTTGTAATTTGTAATCTATAGTAAATGCTGATAACAACATTGGTGTCAAAATTAAGAATTTTATTAAATCTAAATTCGCAATAAACGTATCTTTTATGCCAAATGTGTAAACCAATGTTATATAAATTACTGAAGTTAATAACATCAATACATAGTTTGGTTTAAAATTTCTTTTATATTCTTTAAATATATCTAATGATAAAAATTTCTTATATTCTGGTAATCGTTTATTTGCCCAATCCATCAATTGTCCAACCAATAAACCTAGTATGGCTACTACTAAATAATAACCTATATGTACATCATTATAATACATTCTAATCTCCTTTTTATTCCTTTTCCTTATGTTTCACATTGTCATTTTATCTTTTTTCTTTTGTTTTGATCGTATTGTAAGTTTATTTCATGATTGTTTGTTTTAGTCTTATTTGCTTTTTTATGTTATTTTCTATTGGTCTTTTCCATGCCGTATACCAAAAATCTTTTTTATTAATTGGCTCCACCAATATCGTATACATATTGCATCTTTTTCCCCCGATAATATCTGTAAATATTTGATCTCCTACAATCGCTATATTTTCACTTTTTTCTCCTAATTTCTTTTGTGCTTTTTTAAAGCCTCTTTTTAATGGTTTCATTGCAAAATGCTGATACGGTATATCTATTTTTTTTACAATATTTTCAATTTTTTGTTTATCATTTGTATTGGATAATATATATAGTTTTACTCCTTGACCTTTTAACTCTTTTATCCATTTTATAACACTTTCTGTCATTTGTTTAGTATAGTCTACTAATGTATTATCTACATCCAATAATAGCGCCTTTATTTTATTTTTATTTAAAAATTCTATATTAATATCTTCCACTTTTTCAAAATATGCATCTGGATATATATTCATACTTTTCCCCCATTATATGTATATATTATCAATTCCCTATTTTTTTGTCAATAGACTTTTTGTCTCAATTGCGGTTGCCAAAGGGGACGGGTTAAATTGGCAACTTTGGTTATTTATCGTAAATAATTAATTTTTTGAATTAAAAAGTTGCCAATTTAACCCGTCCCCTTTGGCAACCCATTCATTATTCTACTTTTACTAAATTAAAATCAAGTGCATCTGCACTCACTAACTTGAAATAAATTCCAAAATGTTCCCCTTCTACTGCTTCTTTTATTGCTATACTATGTAAATGTCCATAATAACATCTTTTTATATTATATTTTTTTAAGATTCTAATAAATTCATTCATTTCGTTATTTTGTATTTGTTGATTGATGATTGGCGGATAATGTAAAAATGCAACTATTTCTTTGTTTTCTCCATAAGTCTCAAGTCCATTTTTTATGGATAATTCTAATCTTGTTACTTCTCTTTTTATCATTTTTTTGCTTTCTTCATCTTCACCAAATGACCATCCTCTTGTTCCTACAATGATTTTTTGTTCATATTCATAAGCATTATTATAAATAAAATCAATATTATGAAAAAGATTTTCTTTGATATAATTTCTCATGCTTTTTATGGTAGACCACCAATAGTCATGATTTCCTTTTAATAATAGTTTTTTACCTGGTAAAGAATTTAGATATTCAAAATCTTTGTATGTATCTTTTAAATACATTGACCATGAAAAATCTCCTGGTATAATGACTAAATCATGTTCTTCTACCAGATTTATCCATTCTTCTTTTATTTTTTCTTCATATCCTTCCCAATTTTCTCCAAACACACTCATTGGTTTATTTTCATTAAAGGATAAATGAAGATCTCCTATTGTATATATTGCCATTTATTTTCTCCATTTCATATATCAATTAGCATTGCATTATACAAGAAATTTTTCTTAGAGTATACTTTTTTAATTTTTTTATTTTTAAAAAACTGATGATAATTTTAAATTTGGTATTGCATTTAAAGCTAATGTATCTCTTTTTCCTTCTATATAATTGTAATATCCAGCTGATGCAATCATAGCTGCATTATCTGTGCATAATTTTAAATCTGGCATATATATTTGCAATCCTTCTTGCTGTAAGTTCATAAATGCTTTTCTGATATAACAATTGGCTGATACACCTCCTGCTAATGTAACAGTTTTAATTCTGGTTAATTCTATTGCTTTATTTATATTTTCCATTAATATTTCTATGATTGTTTTTTCAAAACTAGCACATAAATCAGCTTTATTTATTTCTGGATTTTTATGATATAAATTAATTACTGCTGTTTTTATTCCACTAAAACTAAAATCCATATTTTCAAAATGTATTTTGGGTAAATCTATTGTTGGTTTTCCTTTTTGTGCCAATTTATCTACTTTAGGTCCTCCTGGATATTTTAACCCTATTACTCTTGCTACTTTATCAAATGCTTCTCCAATAGCATCATCTCTAGTTTTTCCTAAAACTTCAAATTCTGTATAATCTTTTACATGTATGATTTGTGTATTGCCTCCTGACATCATCACACATAAAAAGGGTGGTTCTAGTTCTTTATATGTAATATAATTTGCTGCAATATGTCCTTGGATATGATTTACACCAACTAGCGGTTTATTCATTGCAAAACTTAATGCTTTTGCATAGGATAATCCCACTAATAAAGAACCAACAAGCCCTGGACCATAGGTAGGTGTTACTGCATCTATTTGCTCTAATGTCAAGTTTGCTTCTACTAAAGCCTTTTTGGTTACTCTTGAGATAGCCTCAATATGATTTCTAGATGCAATTTCTGGCACAACGCCTCCATATTTTTCATGGATTGGTATTTGTGTATCAATCACATTTGATATGATTTCTCTACCATTTTTCACAATGGCTACTGATGTTTCATCACAGCTTGTTTCAATTCCTAATGTATAAATAGCTTTCATGTTTCCTCCCACATATTATAATCCCCAAATCAGCATTGCTAGATTAGATACCCAACCTGTAACTGCTTGAATTCCTGGAGAAATGATATAAGATGTTAATCCTGTTATCCATAATACAACAAATACAATATAAAAGATTTGTTCATTATTTATAAACCATTGTTTTGCATTAAAGGGTAAAAATGGCATGATGACTTTTGATCCATCTAATGGTGGTAATGGAATTAAGTTAAATAATCCTAATCCCACATTAATAGATACTGTTGAAGCAATAATTTTCATCAAAATTCCACCTATTGTAGATAACAAAAATGAAGAATCTGCCAATTTATATATGCCATAATATATAATTGCAAAAATGATAGCAAGTAATAAATTCATGACAGGTCCTGCTATAGAAACAAGTGCTTCTCCTTTTTCCATAGATATTTTTCTTGTATAATTTCTTGGATTTACATGAACTGGTTTTCCCCAACCAAATCCCGCAAATAGTAATAATACGGTTCCAATTGGGTCTAAATGATCTAATGGATTTAAACTAAGCCTTCCTTCTCTTCTTGCTGTATCATCTCCTAATTTATCTGCTACAAATGCATGTGCAAATTCATGGAATGTGATGGCAATTAATACACCTGGTACACTAATTAATAGTGAAAATAACATCCCTGGATTTGCTAAATATTGCACCACCATAGATAATACCATAATTCCTATTATTATATAAATGATTCTTCTATCAAATGAAAAATTAAACATATTTACTCCTATCTTCCCCTTTTTATAATTCCTTCGTATACTTTGCTTTTAATTTTTTATCTTGCATGATAGTTGCAAATTGCTAAGTATTTAAAGGTTTCATCGTTGGGAAAAACAATACATCTCTTATGGAAGCAGAATCTGTTAATAGCATAATGAGTCTATCTAATCCAATTCCCATTCCTCCTGTTGGTGGTAATCCGATTTCTAGTGCATTTACGAAATCTTCGTCCATTCCGCCTGCTTCTTCATCACCTTTTTCTTTTGCTTCAACTTGTTTTAAAAATCTTTCATATTGATCAATTGGATCATTTAATTCTGAATAAGCATTTCCATATTCTCTTCCTCCAATGAACAATTCAAATCTTTCAACTAATCTTGAGTCTTCTTTCTTTCTTTTTGTAAGTGGTGATACTTCTACTGGATAATCCATGATAAATGTTGGTTGTATTAAGGTTTCTTCTACAAATGTTTCGAAAAATTCATTGATAATATGTCCTCTTGTATTTTTGATTTCTTCATATTCTACACCTTTTTCTTTTGCTAAAGCTTGTGCTTCTTCATCAGTATTGATTGTATTGAAATCAACACCTGTTACTTCTTTTATGGCATCTATCATGGTGATTTTCTTCCAACCTGGAGCTAAATCAATTTCTTGTCCTTGATAGGTGATGTTTGTTGTTCCTAAGGTATTTTTTGCTACAGTTGAAATTAGCTGTTCTGATAGATTCATCATATCATGATAATCTTCGTAAGCTGAATAAAATTCCATATTGGTAAATTCTGGGTTATGTTTAATATCCATTCCTTCATTTCTAAAATTCTTACCAATTTCAAATACTTTATCAAATCCACCTACAATTAATCTTTTTAGATTTAGTTCTGGTGCAATTCTTAAATACATTTGTAAATCTAATGTATTATGATGTGTGATAAATGGTCTTGCAGCATCACCAGTAGCTACTGTTGTAAGCATTGGTGTTTCTACTTCCATGTATCCTTGTTCATCCATAAATTTTCTGATTTCTTTTAAAATTTTACTTCTTAAAATGAATGTTTCTTTTACTTCTGGATTCATAATTAAATCAACATATCTTTGACGATATCTTAAGTCCATATCTTTTAATCCATGGAATTTTTCTGGCAATGGTCTTAAAGATTTTGTAAGTAATGTCACTTCTTTTGCATGTACAGAAATTTCTTCTGTTCTGGTTTTGAATACAAAACCTGTAATTCCAATAATATCTCCTATATCAAATGTTTTAAATGCTTTATAACTTTCATCTCCTAAATCATTAATGCTGACATAACTTTGGATTTTTCCATCACTATCTTGAATCGTACAAAATGATGCTTTTCCCATAATTCTTTTAGCAATCATTCTCCCTGCAATCGTTACATCTTTTTGCTCAAATGCTTCATAATTTGCTTTGATTTTTCCTGCTGTGTTGGTTCTATTAAATTTTGTAATTTCATATGGATTTTTTCCTTGTTCTTTTAATTCTTCTAATTTGTCTCGTCTGATTTGCATTAAATGATTGATATCTAATTCTTCTGCTTGATTTTCATTTACATGATTTTCTTGCATATCCATCTCTCCTTTTTTCTTGTTAACTTGTTACATTATATCCTAATTTTACCAAAAAGTAAAGGTAATTAGTTGATTTCTATATTGTTATATTGCACATTATATACACCATCTGGAATTTGGTTTAATGTATAATATATATTCTCTCCATCATGAAATCCTTCTGTACATATCACACTTCTATTAGCAACATTTACAAAAAAACGATATTTCATATTTGTAAATCCTAATTCTTGTAAAGTTTTTTCATCATAATATTTATACCCTTCTTTGTCTGTTACTCCTGATTTTTCTATTGAAAAAATTGTTTCTAACTCGTTTGTTGTAAAATAATCCTCTATATGTTTTCCAATATCTTGAACGCCTTGTTTAATTTGAATTGTTTGCTGTTGCTCATTTTCTATATGTTGGTTGGCATATTCTCCTTTTCCCACATAATCTGTTCCATTTATTGTTACAACTCTCCCATTTATATAGCAATCATATAATTCATTCACTTTTTGTTGCATCATTTTTAATTCTATCGTAAATTTTGTCAATTGAGCCGAATGAATTGTATCTATTCCAGTGTATGTCGTAATAGATACTAATATTAATAATACAATAATTGTCATCACCAAACTAATTAAAGTAATGCCAGAAATATTGTTGGTCATTCTTAAATCCTCCATATTTGTATAAATTTGATATTAGTATGTTCCAAATTTATGATTATATGAGAATTTCTGATATGATAAACATTTCATTTCTAGCATAACTATATCCTGTTCCGTTTTGTTTTGGCTGGGGTACTGTGATTCGAACACAGGAATGTCGGAGTCAGAGTCCGATGCCTTACCACTTGGCGATACCCCAATCTACTTTTTTATTATATAATGTCTTTTCGCATTTTACAAGTACTTTTATTGATTTTATAACCTTTCTCTGCTTAATAGGTTACAGTTCAGACCTAATCATCTTAAGGTAAGTGTGATACATGATATTTTTAGATGATTAGGTCTGAACTGTAACCTTAATATCCTTGTACATATATCAAAAATCGATATTCTTTAATTTCTTCGGCATCTAAGGTATCTTGTTCATTTTGTTGATGATCAATTTCATAATCCCATTGCCAATAAATAGGTATTGTTTTTTCTTCATGATGAAAAATAATACCTGTTAAACTTTTTCCTAATTCTTCTAAGGTATTATATGTCGTTTTATTTTCAGATGTAAAGAAACGTAAATTTGTTGGCTTTTTATTTTCGCTTTTAAAGTCAATTTTATAATTTAAAGTTTCATAGCTTTTTAATACAATATCAAATCTACCACTTGTTCCTGGTGCTATTTTTTCATTTACTAAAGTTTGATTATTTACAGTATTATTTAAATTTAATGCTTTCAATTTTTTATTTTGATTTTGCACACAAAAAGAAATTGTTTCCATATGTGCATTTTTTTGCGTATTACGAATTTGTGAAGTATTGTTTTCTGAGCTATCATTGGAATATGTGTTTAAATGGAATAATTGAAAAAATAGTAAATCTTCTTGTAAAAAATCATATTGTATAAAATAGATTGTCAGCAAAATGATACATACCAAACTGATGATGATCATCATATATATTTTTTTGTTTTTTTTCATTTTTCTCACCTATATTTTTAATTGTTCTGAATGTACTTTTATTTGTATTTCTTGCATAATATCTTCCATGCTATTTTTACTAGAATCATATGTCACTTTTAATATATATTTTTGTTCTTCTTTTACATTTTTATGAAATGTCATTTGTTCTGTTTTGTTTGTTTTCAATTCTAATTTTTTGTCATCTTTATATAGTTCATATTGAATAGAATCATCTAGATTGTTTTCTAATATTTCTATGTAATAGATTAAATCTACTTGTGAAATCTCATCTGTATGATTAAAGTTTTTTACCATAAAATGATATTCACCTTTTTTATTATTTTCTGTAATCATGATTTCTGAATCTTTTTCCACTTCTAAAATTGGTTTTGCAATTTGGGTTGTGTTTTTTATATTAGTATTATGAACTGCTTTTCCAATACTGACACCCAAAAAAAATGTTATTCCTATGATAAAAACACTAAAAATGATAAACATTTCTTTTTTTTTATCATGATATTTCTTTTGTTCTTTTTTTAAATTTTTTAATGTCATCCCTTTTGTTTTTTTTATAAAATTTACATTCAAATTTCAATTTCTCCTTTCTCGTATACTATATTCATTAAGAGGAACTTGTCCTCTTAATGAATAAAAAAGATTATTTGTTTTGCTAAATATTTTTATAATTTATCATATGCTTTTGTTTTACATATTTCTCTATAATTTTTAATTGGAAAAATATCCATATTAATTTTTGATTTCCATATTTTAATTTATATATTTTTTAGGGGTTATCATATTCATACTATTTTATTTCTTTTGTAAATTCCTAATTATTGTGGCATAACTTGTATACCTTTGACATTGATATCAAATGTATAGTTTTCTAATTGCTTTGCATTATTTGTATCAATTTGGTCATTTTGGTTAATTTCATTTTCATTGTTTCCAGTTTCATATTGCCATTCCCAATAAATTGTAATTGTTCTTGTTTTTTCTTCATCATTTGCATTTATTATTCCTGTTAAATCTTTTTCTAAATCTTGTATTGTAAAATATTCTTCATTATCATAGATAAAAATTAAATTTTCTGGTTTTTCACTTTCATTTAAAAAGTGTATAGCATATTCTACTCCTACTTCAGACCCTGTTGCATCCACTACAATATTGAAACTTCCACTTGTTCCTGGTGCTATTTTATTATTAATTAATGTTTCATTATGATATGTAGATAATAAATTTATGTTTTGCACTGCATCTTCTTTTCCATTGACTTTAAAAACCCAATTGGCTATTTCAGCTGTTCCTGTTCCTGTTATTTCTGACAAGTATTTAGAAAATACATTTCCTCCCAAAAAAGCAAATGTCATGGCTAATATGATACAAATCACTAGCAAAAATGTTTTCTTTTTATTCAAATAGGCAGACCTCCTTTACTTATTTATTTTTTTGTTCATTTGAGAAATCATCTTGAAATTAAAAATTAATGATAAAAATGAATGATAAAAATTATAGAAAAAATATAATTACATTATATTTCCATATTTTATGATTGTCAATTGTTTATGTTTATTTATTGTTTTTTTTCATCGCAAAATTCGACACTTTTCTTACAATTATCTTTAAATATTTTTCTTGACTTTTTCTTTTTTCCACTATATAATGAATATATTCATATTCAAATATTTTATTTCGTATAAAATTCCAACAAATATTAAATTTTAAACTATGTATATATTGTATATGCATTTTAAGGAGGGATTTTTTGAACAAAAAAATTTTTATCATTCTTATATTTTGCATTTTCTTTTTTTGGATACCATTTCATAATCAAATAAGTTTTTCAAAATATATCTTTAATGATTCTTTTACTGCAACTAAAATTCAAATCCAAAAAAAACCAACTATTGAAATTTTAGGTATTTCCAATACAAATACAGGATATGAAAAATATGCCAATGTTTCACATGTTGTTTCTTTTAGAGTAAAAATTACAGAAAAAAATGTTGCAATAAATCAATTTAATCGTGATCATATACAAATTTTTATAAATGATACGCTTACTCATCCATCTATTCATATGTTTTTACTTTCTAACGATTCTGGTGAATTGATTTATGATGTTATGCTTTCTAAATTATCTGGAAATGGAAATCTAAGTATTGTTTTTCCAGAAGGCATCATCGAAGATTCTTTTGGTCAAAAAAATGATGTTCAAAAATTTGATACTGGAATTTCTATTGATAATATTTCTCCTACTTCTACTTGTAAAGAATTATCTATTGAAAATAATAAATCACAATATATCATTCAATCTAATGAAAATTTAAGACCTATAAATGGTTGGGATTTCTATAATACAAATTCTTCTTTGTCTAAAGTATTTTCTTCTCCTATTTCTTATCCTATCACCATAACAGATTATGCTGGAAACACAGCCGAAGTTTTTGTTAATATACAACACGCTAAAAATATCATGTTGTATTATGCCACTCATAATAGCGGTTATCCTGTTAATGAATTTAATCATAGTGGAGAAATTTCTGGAAAACAAGCCATTATTGACTCCTCTTCTAAAAAATCTGAAAGAATCATTACTTATCTGGATGGTGACATTGATAATCATATATTGCAAGGGAGAGTTTTTGATTATACCTATTGGGGAGAAAACACAAGTGCTATATGCAAATCTTCTGAAATTAAATATACCTATGGATATTCACCTAGTCCTACTACTTGGTTTGACATTTCTAGTCAAAATGCTATACATTTTCTGGGTAAATTTACTTTACAGTTAGGTGGCTATGGACATAATACAGCTGGCAATACTTGCTTAAACCAAACCAATCCTATTCCTCAAGAAATTGCAAAACAAAATTTATATGGTCTTTCTGGAATTGCCTTTCAGTTAAAGAATTGTGAAGAATATTCTATTGTTTATCAAATTTATGTTCCATCTGTTGGTTGGTTAAGAGCCTCTTCTGATGGTGAAGAAACAACTTATTCTCATGATAAGCCTTTTTCTGCTATTAGAATTAATATTGTTCCTAAATCAGAAAAACAGCATTTATTAAATTACTGGAATCGTGTCATTTATACAGATTATGTTGGATAAACTCTTATATATATGCCATCCTTAGAGTAATCTATATTCTTGGATAAAAAAAATAATGTTCTATAACAAAATATATAAAATAAGAACAATAGCGGGCTTTTTTAATATTTTCTCTGTTCTTAACATTTTAAAGCCTGCGTTATTGTTCGTGCGCCAAATTTTACGTTAGTAAAATTTGTATCCATTTTTCATGTGCATCATAAGTTCATATATGTAATCCAAATTTTGCGACCATTTTTACTTAGAAGATATATTAACACCTATAATTCCTCCCAGAATTCCAAAAACAATTCCTGTAATGATCATAATAACCGATTGCATGGTTAAAGAAAATTGCATGCTGAAAATACTTGAAAACAAATATAGTAATATAATATATACTCCTCCTATAATGCCTCCATTTATTAATCCATTCTTTTTTATTTTTATATTACTAATACTACTTCCTATCAATATACTAATTGCTGTAATAATAATGATAGTTGGATTAATTATATTTTCAGAAACATTTGTATATGTTAGTACAATTGATAAAATCAATAAAAAAATAAAGGTGATAATAAAGGCAATTCCTAGACCCTTTAATATATTGATAAAATTTTTATTGTTTGCATTTTCTGAATTTTCCATACTTTTCTTTTATGATAAATATCATAATCTCCTTTCCTTTAAATATGTAAAATATTGGTTAATATTTTCTATTTTTTCAATACTTTCTATACGTTTTTCTTTTAATGTATATTTACGAAAAAAAAAAATAGAACTATAATTCTATTTCCTTTTCTAGAATCTCTATAAATTTTTTTATGATATCTTCCCTAACAAATTCTTTTCCAAACTCTTTTTTTAAAGATGTTGCACTATCTTCTGTTTCCTTTGAAAAATGATCTTCATTAACATTAAATCCAAAACTGATTAATAGATAATTCATCTTTTCTGCTATGGTATTGATTTCTGTTAAAATTCCACAAATTTTTTTCCCATTTAACATTAAATCATTGGGTTCTTTTATTTCCAAATCAATCTCATATAACGCTTGTATTGTTTTCTGCATACATTTTGCAATCTTTACAGTTAAACCTTCTAATCTACTAATTGAACATTCTGGTTTTAATATAATGGTCAAAGCTATGTTTTTGCTTTCTCCTGTATACCAAGCTCTTCCTTTAGTTCCAATCCCATTTGTTTGTGTTTCTGCTATGATAATTTTCCCATTCTGTTTTTCTTGCATGGCAATTTCTTTTGCATATGTATGTGTAGAAGAAATTTCTTTAAAATATTCTATTTCTTTTCCTATATATTTTGTATTTGCATTTTTTATTTTTTCTAAATTCATACTTTACTCTCCCATGTGTTGTTCTTCTATAATTATGCAATCATATGCAATTTTTACTTTTATTCTACATTCTAAATTTCATAATCAATTGCTTGTCTATCAAGTCTTATTGATTTACACAAATTTGATACTTTGATATGTTCTGGATGATTTTTATATGTTTCTAAATCTTCCATGGTTTCAAATTCAGAAATTAATATGGCATCATATTCATTTTTCGAATTGATATTCACACCTGTTTTCATATATTTAAATTGTAAATACTTTTCCACCTTGTGGACACATTAAATCACATAGGTTTATTATTCTTTCTTCTATTGTGTATTTATGTGTTTTTACAAACTCTGCTATAGAAGGTTTATCTTGTGGATTTGGAACTCCTCCAGCCGTGCAAATAATGTCATTATTCAAATATGCATGTGTTATACATATATTGCAATATTCTTCATCATAGCCTTTATCTTTTAAATAGTTATATCCTCTTATCTCATGTCCATGGGATTCTCCGTTGTATTTTCCAATATCATGAACATATCCTAGTGTTATTGTTTTATCAATATCTACATTAAAATATAGGTTTTATCATTTTTATTTGCTATCTCTATAATTTTATTTACTGCATCATTTTTTTCATTATAGTCATTTACTACATAATCAGTTGAACCTTTAAATACTTTGTTAGTACAATCAAAATTTAACCAATTACATATTTTAATAATTTCATCATAACTTTTGTCTGTTCCTTCTTCTATTGATATATTATTATCATGATGATATGGTTCTACTGTAATTGCTTCAATATTGAATTTATCTCGTGATTTTAATAAATAGGATAATGCAAATTGATCATCACATTCATTGTAAATATCTGTATCTAAAATAATATTTACTTTTTGATTATCTTCTTTTTTATTTAATTTTGATATTCTTTCATATATTTCTTTCCACTTTGAAACTCTGTCTAAGTTCTGTTCTTTTTGATTATACCTTGTATTCATTGTATAAACTTTAATACCATTATTTATTAAATCTAAACTTATTCTTGTACTATCTTCAATCATTAAATCAATAGTATTTTCTAAACATACTACTGTTTTTGCATGTTTGTCATAGGCATCTGTAAATATTAATTTATCATAGACAATATCATATTTATTTAACCACCATTTTGTTAATTCATTAGGGTTTGTATATTCTCCATTATTTCTTCCTGTTATAATATATATTTCATTTCTTATCTTCAAATTCTTCTTTTTGCTTTTCAATTTCTCTTACTAATTCTTCTTCAGTTGGTAAATATAATTGATATTTTGATGCAAATAAGTTTTTATTATCATTAAGAACAGAATATTTTACTATTGTATCTTTCTTATCTGAACACAATATAATTCCTATTGTTGGATTATCATCTTCTGCTTTTATTTCATTATCATAATATCTAACATAAAAATCCATTTGTCCAATATCTTGATGCCTTAGTTTGTCCAATTTTAAATCAATTAAAACGAAACATTTTAGCACATAATTATAAAACACTAAATCAATATAAAAATTGTCGCCATCTACATCAATCCTTTTTTTGTCTTGCAACAAAAGAAAATCCCCTACCTAATTCTAGTAAAAATTCCGATATATGTTCAAACAAGTTAGACTCTAAATCTTTCTCTAAAAATCTTCTGTCTTTTATATCTAAAAATTCTAAAACATAAGGATCTTTAATAAAATCTTGAACTTTCTCCTTTTTCTCTAAAATATTTATTTCATTTTTTACTTCTTCTTTGTGTTCTTCACTTGTTGATAAAAGTCTTTCATAATAAAAACTATTTATTTGCCTTTCTAATTGTCTAACACTCC
>CAMLUB010000009.1 GCA_946486515.1 uncultured Clostridium sp. | reverse complement strand
TGGCACGGAGCTAAGAGAGAGAGAGAGAGAGAGAGAGAGCTATATTTTAGCAAAAATGGTTATATTTACCATAAAGAAGCAAATAAAAATACTAAAACAGGTACTAAAAGTCGAAGTAATGTAAGTGAAAAAGGCAGTGTAGATAATAGGGGAAAAGTATTGAAGACAAAAGGAGTTTGGTTTAGTATGAAACATAACAAAGATAAAATAAATGATTTAAATAATAAGCTAAATACCAAACAAGCTAAAACAAAATTAGTAAATGGTATATTAGCAGTATTAGCAATCATTGCAATGGTAATGACTGCTGTTTATCATGCTCAAAAAGTGCAAATCAGAGAAAATTTAATCGCGACAAATCCAGAACTTGCAAGAGCGATGACATATGGAGAACTAACAGAAAAAGACGAAGAAACCCAAAGTGAACATGTAAGGTTTAGTGCATATTTTGCAAGAGATTTAAATGGAGATGGGTATGCAGATAAAGTAAAAGGAACATGTAAAGAAATAGGAGGAGAAGACACACTTTACATGAGTTTAAATGTGCTACAAGATGGTTATTTAACAGATGCCAAAATAGAAATAGAAGCAAATAATATGTATTTTAAAACAGCATTAGTAACAGATGATGTCATTGAAGGGAACTATATTAGTGAAAACACAACTAGTATAAATTTAAAAGAAGTACAAGCAGGAACACAAAAACTAATATTTGGTCAAGTACGTTCAGGAGACTATAGATACAATAATAGCAAAAGAGATGCCATAGGAAAAGATACAAACAAACTAAGTGGAATCAATACAATAAAATTAACAGGAACACATATATCAAGTGATGGGAAAACCAAAACACCAATAGAAAAAATAATAGAATTACCAGTAGATTGGTATGGAACAACAAGAGCAGAAATATCTGCTACAGGAGCAAATGGAGAAAAGAATAAATACCAAAACTATAACTCAGAAGGAATTGTAGATGAAGAAAAGAAAGAAGTAAACTTAGAATTTAAGATAACAGCACAAGAAAGTAATCATCAATTATTATTACAAAAATCAACCATAGAAGGAACCATACCAGAATTAAACGGATATAAGCCAACAAAAGTAGAAATAACAGGAGAAAATATACAATACACATATGAGGAAGAAACAAGAAACTTTACAGTAACAAGAACAGCAGAAGAAGTAGAAGGAGTGATTACAAAGGAAGCCTATTCTGCTACAAATGGAACAGTAAGATATAACGAAATAAAACTAAAAGTAACCTATCCATTAGAAGCATATGAAATAGCTAATGAAGCAAATAATGGAACCGTAACAATCAATATACCAGTCAAAGCAACATTTGAAGGATACAACAACCCAAATGAAGAATTTAAAAATCCATACATTAGTAACACAGCTGAAGATGTCATAACCGTAACCTATGGAAGAACAGAAGGAAGTGTTATCAACTTTGGAATTCAAGTAGGAACATATGTAGGAAACGGATACAACACAAATGTCATATCAAAAGAGAATGCCTTAAAATACTATAACAATGATGAAGAGAAAACAAATGACAAATATGAGGTAAAATGGTCAGTATCGAGAGGAAACTCGGGAGAAATAGAAAATATACAATTAAGAGAGCAAGTAAATAACTATACAGATAAGTTCCAAAAAACAGATGGAACTTATGAAGATATGTTACCATACAGTAAAAATATAGGAATCTATTTTACCACACCAGGAGCCATGTTTGGAGAAGATGGATGGATACGTGTATATAATGAAAAAGATGAACTTATCCACGAATTTACAAGTGAAGATTGGAACAATTATACAAAAGAAAATCCATATATGTATGAAACACCAGTAGACCACATAAGAATAGAAACTAGCCGTGCAGATAAAGTAAGCAATTTTACAGTAAATCATATAAAAGAATTACATAATGAAATACTAACAACAAATATCCCAAGAGAAACATTTGACACATTTAACAAAATTCAATCATATTTAAGTGGAGATGTAACATATATAGAAGGAGAAGCATACCAAAACTTAAGTAATGTAACAGGAACAGCAAACTATGAAGAACCAATAGCGATAGCACAAATCACAAATGTAACACCAACAACACTAACAACACAAGAAATGACAAATATGAAAATAACCATATCAACAGCTAATTCAGCATACAATCTAAAAGCATGGAAAAATGGAACATTTTTATTAAGATTCCCAGAAGAAGTGCTATTGGCAGAAATTAATGATATTAATATCAATAACAACAAAGTTAATATATTAGGATATGATATTTATGAACAAGATGGAAGTTATTTCCTAAAAATCTTAACAGAAAATGAAAACCCAGAAAATTATACAATGACAATAGATGCAAACATCACACCAGATCCAAGAAAAATAACAGCAACAAAAAATTTAGAGTTATATGCATATAACGAAGAATGTCATAACTATAAAGCTAATCTAAGAGCAAAAGATATATATGATGTAAATGGAGACGGAAACACAGAAGATTTTGTAAATTATAGTACAAGAAGTGTGCAATTTATAGGACCATCTACATTATTAACCACAGAAACTGCTTCAGACTATAATGAAGAAGGAGACGAAATCAAAACAACCGTAGCACCACAAGTAGCAGAAATTGATAAAACACAAAATAATAGAACAGCGAAAATCAGTGTACAAATCACAAATAATTATTCTGGAAATATCAGTGGCATTGTCATAATAGGAAAAACACCATTTGCAGGCAATACCTCACAAATATTAGGTATAGAATTAGGATCAACCTTTACAGCAAAAATGACAGGTGAAATTGAATTACCAGCAGAATTACAAGGAATTGCTAAAGTATATTATTCAGAAAATGAAACCGTAAACAGTGATTTAAGTGACCAAACTAACCATTGGAAAACGGCAAATGAAATAACAGACTTTTCAAAAATCAGAACATATGCAATCGATTTAAGTGATTACACAATAGAAAAAAATGAAGCATATATCTGTACATACGAAATAGAAGTACCACAAGATGTCAATTACAATGATGTTAGTTATTCAACACATGCCGTATACTTCTACCTAGAAACAAATGAAGGAAAATTAAAAGACCAAACAGAAACAAACAAACTAGGATTTAGAATTGCCAGAAAATATAACTTAGAGATCAACAAAGTAAAACAAGGAACAAATACACCAATACAAGGTGCATCATTTAGTGTTCAAGAAGAAGGAGCAGAAAATGCAAGAATTGTAGCAAGCGATAGCAACGGAAAAATCCATATACAAGATTTATATGTAGGAAAAGTATATAGCGTAAAAGAACTAAAAGCACCAAGTGATTATGTATTAAATGGTGAAACAATCAAATTCACGACAACTGTAGATGACAATGGAGAATTACAAGTACAAAAATTGGAAGGAAATAGTAATTTAAGTGTCGTACAAACAACAGAAGAAGAACCAGCAAAAGTAAGCTTTACAGTAACCAATGAACCAAAATACACATTCAAACTAACAAAAGAAGATCAAAATGGTAACTTAGTACAAGGTGTTAGATTTAATTTAACAGGAAAAGGTTTACCAACGCAAGGAAGAACAGTTACAACAAATAGCAATGGTGAGCTTACCATAACAGGACTATATCCAAATGAAGAATACACCTTAACAGAGGTATATGCAGAAGGATATGAATATAGTGAAGCACCAATCAAATTCAAAACAGTATGGAATGGAAACAACTTAGAAGCACAAGTAATAGAAGGAAGTTTTAAAGGACAACCTACAGTAGACAACACACAAGAAAAACAACCAATTATGAGTGCAAGTATTGTGAATACAAAATTAGGTGAATATGCATTAGTATTAGGAAAAGCAGAAAAAGGAACATTAAATCTACTAGAAGGAGCCGTATTTAGAGTAACAGGAAAATGGTTAGATAATGAGTATACAACAGATGAAAATGGAGAATTAGATGTAGGACCATTATATTATGGAATAGAATATACAATAGAAGAAATCATCCCTCCAACAGGTTATGCATTAAGTGATAATACAGTCAGATTTATTGTAAGAACAGATGAAGAAGGACAACCATATTTACAAATCTTAGAAGGAGAAATAAAACCATTAGCAGATTTTGAAACAGGAGAAGATGGAATCGATACATATGCACTAGAATCTATACCAGCAATAGATAAAGATGGTAATATTATAGATGATAAATATGTCTATTTTAGTGCGAATCAGGTAACAATGGTACTAGACAACGAACCATTATTCAGCTTAACAAAAATAGATGGAGAAACTAAAACGCCATTACCAAATGTAAAATTTGCCATCACAAAAGTAGAAGATGATGGAACAGAAACAACAGCAGTCAATAGTAAAGGAGAAGTGATAGGAGAAACTCAAGAAATTGATGGAAAAACTTACCAAATCAT
Organism: uncultured Clostridium sp.; assembly: GCA_946486515.1. Taxonomy (GTDB): domain Bacteria; phylum Bacillota; class Clostridia; order TANB77; family CAG-508; genus CAG-269. Next base: position 15,027 of record CAMLUB010000009.1, on the reverse strand, counting down.
CACAACAGATGAACAAGGAAGAATTACAGAAGACTTGCCAGAAGGCTATTACAAAGTAGTAGAAGTAGAAACACTAGAAGGTTATCAATTACCAGAAAATGAAGAAGACAGAACATATTTCTTTGGAATTGGAAAAACCAAACCAGCTGTAAAAGAAATGGTAGAATTATGGAGCCAACAATTTGAAGGTAATGGAGAGATTACTTATACAGATTCTGTTGCCACAGATGATGGGGGATATATTAAGATTGGATATTTCGGTAATACCGTAATATTTGCTACAGATGAAACAGAAAACAACAAAGAAATAACATTAACACCAAAAGGGAATACAGATGGAGTTATAATAAAATATAATAGTAATAATAAAATTGTATGGAGTAATACATATAAAACAAGTGCAATAGAAAAATTTTATGCTATTGAAAAAACGAATAGTGATGAATATGTAATTACAGGACAAGCAAGCAGTACCATATTTCATCTAGTATATAATAATAATGGAAATTTAATTAACGAATATACAAATTTAATAAAAAGTGATCAATATGAAAGTAAGATAATACAAACTGAAGACAAAGGGTTTGTTACAAAAGAGAATTTTTCCGGTTCAGTAACAATACCAGCAGAAAATACAGTAAATAACCAAGAAATACTAATTAGATCAAAAGGAAGCAACGATGGATTAGTAATTAAATATAACGCAGAACATAAAATAGAATGGGTAAAGTCATTCGGAGGAGAGAAAGACGATCGTATCAATGATATGATAGTTACAGAAGATGGGGGAGTGATAATTGTAGGAAAGTTTTCTGGAAATACAATTACGATATCAAAAGAAGAAACTGAAAATGGAGAAGATATATTATTAGAAAATTCTGGTAATCCAGAAAATGACTTTATTATAAAATATAATTCGGAAGGTAAAGTTTGTTGGGGAAAGTCATTTGGTAGCTCTTTAAGTAATGATAGTGCAAATTGTATTACAAAATTTGATAATGGAAAATATATTTATACTGTATGGGCAGGAAACGGACATTATACTATTCCAGAAAAAGATACTATAAATGGTTATCAATTGAATGAAAATAGAAAGAGTATTTTATTACAAATAAATGATAATGGTTTAATTGAGTGGGAAAAAGGTTTTGATTTAGGTTCAGATGCGAATTTTTCCAAAATAATTACAACGGGAAATGATGGATATTTATTATTTGGTAGATTTGAAGGAAATAAAACAATTTCAAGAACAGACACAGCAAATGAACAGGAAATAATATTAACTAGTCAAGGGCAACGAGATATACTATTATTAAAATTCAATAAAGATAATAAAATACAATGGGCTAGTCAATTCGGAAGCATAGCTAATGAAACAGATACAAATATAAAATCTGTTATAGAATTACCAAACAACAGATACTTAGTACAAGTATATCTAACAGCGAAAGCCACCATACCAAGTGAACAAACCACATTAAGAAAAGACTTAGAATTATTAGGACGTACAACCTTAATTTATAACAGTGAAGGAAAAATAGAATATACATCAAGTGAAGTAAGTAGTAGTTCACAATACAATTCAGTAATTGCAACAGATGATGGTGGACAAATTGCAGTAGGACAAATGACAGGAAAATTGCATATACCAGCAGAGCAAACATCAAATGACAAGGAAATTAATTTAATAAGTAGTGGAAATTCAAATCTTTTAATCACAAAATATAATTCTGTTGGGAAGATAGATTGGACAATAAATTTTGGTGGTGATGGTAAAAATTCTCAAACTGTAAGAGGAATAGTAAAAAACGAAGATAGATATGTTATAGTAGGAACAATATCTGGTAATTTATATATAGATAAAGATTTCACATTAAATGAAGAAAGAATAGATATTTCAAGTAGTGGTGAGAAGGGAATATTAGTGGAATTTACAGAAGAAGGAAAGATAACAAATGTAAAAGTAGCAGAAGGAGGAGATAGTTATTTTCATAGTATACAAAAATTAGATACAGGAGAAATCATTGTTATGGTAAAGGCTAGTAATAATATCACAATTGATTATATGAAAATAGATTCATTAATAGCCGACAATACGTTACTAATAGCATTTAATAGTGACTTATCTATTAAAGAATATATAAATATGGGTATATCTTTTTACAGAATGTACGAAATTGAAAAAATGGATGATGGTGGATTTGTTATAGCAGGTACAATAAATAATAGGGCAGAGCAAACAATTTCAAGTGAATTAACTACAATAGGAGATATAATTATACCTAGAGTAGATGGTCAAGAAGATGGATTTATATTAAGACTAAATGCTGATAAGAAAATAGAATATTTTAAAGTAATTCAACCATTAGTAAAAACATCTCAAATAGATTATATGGAAGATATTGTAAAAACAAATGATGGTGGTTATATTATCTTATGGTATGGATTTTTAGGAGCACAAGGAATAGAATTTACAGAAGATGAAACAGCAACTGGAGAAATTATAAAAAGTGAAGTAAATAATAGCTGGCAAACATATTTGATAAAATATAATAATGATAATAAAGTAGAGATACTACAAAAAGTAGGTGATAATACTGAACATTTGGTAAAAGCATTTATAACTAAAGATAATGAATTTAGATTAATAAGTGATAAATCAATTATTGGATATACATCTTTATTTGAAAAACAATATACAATAAATCCAAATGGAATATATCTTGATGGTGTAGATAATGGAGATAACACATATACCTTAATTGGTTACACTACAGACAATGGAGTCAATGTAGCAAAAATAGCCAAATTCCAAGAAAACACCATATCAGCCGAAATCCCAGAACAGCAAGAATTAACAGTAGAAAACTACAAAAAAGAATACAAAATCACAACAGAAGTAGAAGGAGAAGGAGGAAGCATATCAGGACAAGGTTCAAGTGCGGAAAATCCATATGAAATAGTAGAAGATGGATCAGATAGTACAAAAGATATTGTAATTACACCAGAAGAAGGTTACAAAATCCTAAAAATCACTGTAAATGGAGAAGAAATAGACTTTGTACCAGAAGAGGATGGAAGTGTTATCCTAAACAAATTTACAAATATGACAAGTGACAAACATATTGTTGTACAATTTAGTAATACAGTTTCAACCGTTATTGTTCATCACTACAAAGATGGAACAACAGAAAGTTTAGCAGAAGATGAAACATTAACAGGAGAAATTGGAACAAATTATACAACCGCACCAAAAGATATTGCAGATTATGAAGTGGTAATGGAAAAATTACCAAATAACGCAAGTGGTGAGTATACAGAAGATGTGCAAGAAGTCATTTACTACTACAAACAAATACCTGTAAAATTCATTGTAAACCACTATTTAGAGGGAACAGAAGAAATCGTACCAGGTTCAGAAGCTTCACAAATCAATGAAGAAAGAGAAAGAGGTACAGAATATACAACAAGTATGGCAACTGGAATTGATGAAAAATATGAGTTAGCAAGCATTTCTGGAAATCCAACAGGAACACTAACAGAAAACGAAACCATTGTCACATACTACTATAGAGTCAAAGACTCAGCAGGTGTCATCGTACATCATATAGACACAGACACAAAAGAACAAATTGCACCAGATGTCGTAATTCCAGCAACAGGAACAGGAAAATATGGAGATAGTTATACAACTGAAGTAAGTAGCGAAATACCAGCAAATTATGAATATGTAACCAGAACAGATAATTGGGAAGGAACCATGGTAGATACTTTAACAGAAGTTACCTACGAATATAGACTAATAGATCCAAGTATCACCAATCAAAATATTTCTAAAACAGCAACAACAAGTATTGATAATCCAAAAGCAGAAATAGAATATGGAATCACATATAAAACAACTATTGAAAACTATATAGGAAGAGCACAAGTAACCATTGTAGATACATTACCATATAAAATTGATGTAGCAAAATCTAGCTTAAATGGTGGAACATATGATGAAGAAACACAAACCATTACATGGATAGAATTGGTAGATGGAATCGATACATATACAAATTCTGAAAGTGGAAATATTGAAATCCATAAAACCATAAAAGTGGTATATCAAAATATGGATGTATCAAAAGAAACCATAGAAAACAATGTATATGGAAAAGTAAAACTATTCACTCCAGAAAAAACAAGTGAAGAAGTAACAGGTACGGCAACAACCAATACAGAATTTAAAATGGATTTAGCTGTATACAAAGTATGGATGGATAATGATATACAAAATGCAAGAAGACCAGAAAAAGTAGTTATCAATCTAAAAGCAGAAAATGCAGATAACCATGATTCTGATGCAATAATTGACACATATGAATTAGATGTAGCAACAGAAAATAGTCATACATTTACAGATTTAGCAAAATACAATAAAGCAGGAGAAGAAATCAGATATTTTGTAGAAGAACAAGAAAAAACATTAGGAGATTTACATTTCTACACATCAAGTGTAAGTGAAATCACAAATGTAGAAGGTGAAAAAGACCATAAACAAGTAACCATCACAAACACCTTTACAACACCAGATGATGAAATTAGCATTATTGTCAATAAAATCTGGAATGATAATGACATTCAAGCTAATAGAAGACCAGAAAGTCTAATATTAGTAGTAAAAAACGGAAATCAAGAAGTAAAAACAGTCGAAATCACAAAAGACGATATGTTAGCAGGAACCACAAATCAATGGTCAATTACCATTGATGGATTAGCAAAATATGATGGCAATGGTGAAGAAATTGAGTACTCAGTAGAAGAAAGAGAAAAGACAGAAGGGGACTTGAAATTCTATGAGGCAGAACAAAATCCTGTAACAGTAGAAGATCATCAAGCAACCATTAGAAATCATTTTATAAGACCAGAAGATACAACCAGTGTTACGGTAAATAAAATATGGGATGATAACTATAATGCAAATGGAAAACGACCAGAAAACATTAAACTACAAATAAAAGATGGGGAAAATGTTATACAAGAAAAAGTGGTAAATGTAGATAACAAGATAAATGAAGAGCAAGAAAAAATTGGTATTATAGAACAAGCAAATACTGCTAGAGAGCCACAAGAACAACTTGATGTAAATACAGTAGAAATATGGCAACATACATTTACAGACTTACCAAAATATGATGAAAATGGACAAGAGATTGTATATACAGCATCAGAAGAAGAAGGAAATACAAATGACTTAAAATTCTATACACATGAAGGTATAACAGGAGACATGACAAGTGGTTATACAATCACCAATACATTCACAGTACCAGATGAAAGAATAGAATTAACAGTTAATAAAGTATGGGAAGATAATAGCACACAAGCACAAAGAAGACCAGACACAATTGTTATCAATGTAAAGGCTAAAAATGCAGATAACAACGACCCAGAAGCAATTATAGATACATACGAATTAAATGTAGTAACAGAAATTAGTCACACATTTACAGAATTACCAAAATACAATCATCAAGGAAATGAAATTGAGTATATAGTAGAAGAACAAGAAAAGAATCTAGGAGACTTATACTTTTACACAACAGTAGTAGGAACTGTGGAAAGCAAAGCAGAAAATACAAAAGAAGTTACAATAACGAATACATTTGAAAAACCAGATGATGTAACAGAAGTAACTGTAACAAAAGTATGGAATGACAATCATAATGAAGCAAAAAAACGACCAGAAAGCATCATGTTACAATTGAAAAGCGGAAATCTGATTAAAGACGAACAAGAGGTTAATGAAAGCAATCAAGTAGAAAACCAAAGAAAAGCAGAAATCATTGCAGAAATGAATGAAAATAGAAACCCAGACGAGAAAATATCTTCTGACACAGTAGACATATGGCAATATACATTTACAGAAGTAGAAAAATACAATGAAAATGGACAAGAGATTGAATATAGAGTAGATGAAACAGAAGTGAATCAAAATGACCTACAATTTTATAATAAAGAATTAAATGGGCTAACAGTCATCAATACATTCACACAAGATACCACAAAAGTAGAAGTACCAGTTAAGAAAATTTGGGAAGATAATAACATACAAGCCCAAAGAAGACCAGAAAGTGTTATCATTGTACTAAAAGCAAACGGAGAAGAAAACCAAACATATGAATTAAGTGAACAAACAGCAGATGCAGTAACTGAAAACACATGGACATATACTTTTAAAGATTTGCCAAAATATGATGCATACAACAATATCATTGAATATACAGTAGATGAAGAAGAAAAAATAAAAGGAGACCTATATTTCTACACTAGCAAAATAGATGGAACAACGATTACCAATACATTTAAAAGACCAACAGATACGATTCGTATAGAAGTTAATAAAGAATGGGTAGATTATGATAATGCTTATGAAAAGAGACCAAATTCTATTAGATTAGAAGTAAAATCCGTAGAAAATAGTACAGGAAGTGAAACAATAGAACAATATGCAAATATTACCAAAGATGATAACTGGAAAGCAATTTTTACAGATTTACCAAAATATGATGCCAATGGACAAGAAATTGAATATCGAGTAGATGAAAAAGAAGTAATGGAAAATGACTTATTCTACTATGAAAAAGAAATAGGTGAAGTTATCAATAAAGTAGATGAAATAGATGTAAAAGAAGCAACCATCACAAATACAATGACTAAAATTCCATCAACAGTAGAAGTAAAATATGTGGATATCTATACAGGAGAAGAAATTTCAGATAGCAAAATAAAAGAAGGAATTATAGGAGATACATTTGATGTAACAGAAGATAAAAAAGACATAGAAGGTTATACTTTAGTAGAAGAACCAGCAGAAAAAACAGGAGAATATACAGCAGAGACACAAGAAAAGATCTACTATTATGCAAAAAATACAAGAGTTATTGTAAAATACTTGAAACAAGATGATACACCAGATAATATAGCAGATAACGAAGTATTAGCAGATGAAGTAACTATAGACGGATATGAAGGTTTCAATTATGATACAGATGAAAAAACAATTGAAGGATATACATTGGTTGCAACCACAGACAATTTAGAAGGAACTATGGCAAGAGATGAAATCATTGTTATTTACTACTATGCCCCAAATACAAATGTCATTGTTAAATACTTAGAACAAGATGATACACCAAACGATAATAGTGATAATAAAGTGTTAACAAAAGAAGAAATAATAGGTGGATATGTAGGAAAAGACTATGATGCAGAAGGTAACTACAAGAAAGACATTGAAAATTATACATTAGTTGCAAATACAGAAAATACAAAAGGAACCATGACAGAAGATACAACCGAAGTCATCTACTATTATGCACAAAACACAAAAGTTATCGTAAAATACTTAGAAAAAGACGAAACACCAGAAGATAGCACAGACAACCAAGTGTTAGCAGAAGAAATGACAATAGATGGATATGAAGGATTAGAATATACAACAGAACAAAAAGAAATTGAAAACTACACATTTGTAGAATCAACAAACAATACAAGTGGACAAATGACAAAAGAAGTGATCGAAGTTATCTACTATTATGCACAAAACACAAAAGCAAAAGTAGAATACATAGATAGAGAAACAGGAGACATCTTGTATGAAGAAACAAAAGACGGAAAAGTAGGAGATGTATTTGAAACACAAGCAAAAGACTTTGAAGGATATGTATTGGTTGAAAGTCCAGAAGAGCCAAATATTGTAATGGATAAAACAGGAGAGCAAGTTGTAAAATACTATTACGCACATGTATCAGCAGGTGTTATCGAAAAACATATAGATGAAATAACAGGAGAAATACTATATAACGAAGAGCATCATGGAAATGAAGGGGATTTATATAAGATAGATGCAAAAGAATTCGAAGGATATGACTTAGTAACAGAGGATGAAGAAGGAAATAGTAGATTACCAGAAAATAGTGAAGGAGAAATGAAACGTGATGAAGTCATCGAGGTAAAATATTATTACATTAAAAAGGCAAAAGTAATCGTAAAATACTTAGAAGAAGATGATACACCAGAAGACACAACAGATAATCCAATATTAGCAGAAGAAGTGGTAATAGAAGGACATGAAAATGATGAATATGAAACACAAGCCAAAGAAATAGAAGGATACAATGTAATAGAAACTCCAGAAAATGCAACGGGAACCATGGTCATTACCAAAAATCCAGATGGAACCTATGATGCAGAAATCGAAGTCATATACTACTACAAAAAGGCAGCAGGAGGGGTAATCGAAAATCATATAGACATTATGACAAATGAGGTAATGGCAACACAAGAACATCAAGGAAATGTAGGAGATGCCTATAACATCCCATCAAGAACATTTGAAGGATATGATTTAGTAGAAATAGATTCAGAAGGAAACAATAGGATACCAGAAAATGCAACAGGAACCATGACAGAAGAGAAAATCTTCGTTAACTATTACTATATCAAACAAGCAAAAGTAAAAGTAGAGTATATAGACAAACAAACAGGAGAAAAACTAGATGAAGAAGAAATCCAAGGACATGTAGGAGATGAATATAGGGCAGAAGAAAAGAATTTTGACGGATATGAGTTGGTAGAAAAACCATCAAATAGTACAGGAAAAATGACACAAGAAGAAACAGTAGTAAAATACTATTATCAAAGAAAGGCAGAAATAGAAGTCAAATACTTAGAAAAAGGAACAGAATATGAAATCGCAGAAAGTGAAATCATAGAAGGTTTAGTAGGAGATAAATATGAAACAATAGAAAAAGAAATCCCATATTATAAATTTGTAGAAAAAACAAATAATTGGGAAGGAACTATGACAGAAGAAAAAACCACAGTTATCTACTATTATGAAAAACAAGTATTTAATATGAAGATAGACAAATGGGTATCAAGTGTGAATGTAAATGGAATTCATCATAAAGCAAGAAACATAAATAACAAAGATGACATGTATGCAGTAGACATTCATAGAAGTAAAACAGAAACAGCAGACATCAAAATTACCTATACCATTAGAATAACCAATACAGGAGAAATAGAAGGAACAGCAGGACAAATCATGGAAATTATTCCAAAAGGATATAGCTATTATCCAGAAGATAATGACATCTATTGGGAAGAAAGAAATGGAAGCTTCGTAACAGATACCTTAAAAGACGAAACTATTAAGCCGGGAGAATACAAAGAAATTGAAATCGTACTAAGATGGAACAAAGGAGAAGACAACTTTGGAGAAAAAGAAAACTTAGTCATCTTAACACAAGAAAACAATCCTGCAGGATATCAAGATACCAATGAAGAAGACAACCACTCTACATCAAATATGCTAATAACAGTAGCTACAGGACTAGATACAAATGGTAGAATCATTTTAATGGCAGTTGTCACGATGGTATTATCTATTATATTAGCAGTAAATGTAGGATTATTAGTTGCTCACAAGAAAAAACAAAAGTAGGGACATTTTGTCCTTTTGGGGACGTTTCTGTTTGGGACATTTTTCCAAACAGAGCGTCTCTTTTTTTGATGATTTTGGGGACGGAGCAATGATTTTGGGGACGGTGATTTTGGGGACGGAGCAAAAAATCATCATTTATATAAGGACTTTTTATAAAACTTTTTATAAAATAAATGATGATTTTTTGCTCCGTCCCCAAAATCATCAAAAAAAGAACTAGATTACTATTATAGGAGAAATCTAGTTCAATAAACAAAAAATAATTTGATAAATCGATATATAAATATATGATTTATTACTGGTATTGTAGCAAATAAAAGAAAACAAGTCAATAAAAAAATACAAAAAACAACAAATTTCTGTAAAATATTACAGAAGAAATCTGTTGTTAAATCTGCCATGAAATCTATTATGAAATTTATCAAAAAAGTTATTTTAAATTCTAAATATTATTGATAAATTTCTAGATCTTTAAAGGCAGGTCCATATAGATTTTTACCCATAGCATCATAGCGAGAACCATGGCAAGGGCAATCCCAAGTTTTATCAATATTATTCCAGGTAAGTAAACATCCTAAGTGCGTACAAATCGGATTGATGGCATGGATTTGATTTTCTTTATCTCTGTAAATGCCAATCTTTTTTCCATCTAGTTCTATGATATTTCCAGAATTTGGTTTAATCTTTTCTAAAGAGACATCTGAAGATTTTAATTTATTTAATAATAAAGAATTGGTAGAATCTACAACCATGTTTTTTACCTCGTCAAAGTTTTTAAATAATCCAAATCTTGTAGAATCAAATAAATAGGCATATGGATTTTTTCTTTCACAAATTTCATCAACAATTACATTAGCAGCAACATTAGATAATGTCATACCCCATTTTTTAAATCCTGTTCCCACATATACATTTGGTAATAAGCTAGAATATTTGCCGATATAAGGAAGCTTATCTAAAGAGATACAATCTTCACTACTCCATTTATATAAAACATCACAATCTGGATAATATTGTTTAGCAAAATTTTTTAAAGTATCATAAGGATTTTTATGAGAATCATCATGACCAGTTTTACTATTACCACTTGCTAATAATAAAATATCTTTTCCATTAAACTTTGCCGTTCTAAAAGAATAAATAGGAGAGGAAACATTAATATACATATCATCTAATGCTTCTTTTTTGGTATCTAAGGCAATAATATAGGAAGTAGATTGGTATAATTTTGAAAAATAGAAACCAGGAACATTCATAAAAGGATATCGTGTTGCCATAATGACATGTTTTGCTTTTATCATTTTTCCATTATCTGTATAAACCACATTATTTTTCTTGTCTTTTTCGATATCCACTGCAATGGTATTGGTATAAATTTGCCCATTTTTTTCCATAATGGTTTTGGATAATTCTAAAATATATTTTAAAGGATTAAATTTCGCTTGATTTTTGAAACATAAAGCACTTTCTACTTCAAATGGTAAAGAAACATTTTTTGTTAAGTCTGCATGATAATCTAAACTTTCCAAAACTTTTTGTTCTTTTTTTAATAAATCTACTTCTTCTTTTTTGGTTGTGTATATATAACTATTTTGTATTTCAAAATCGCAATTTATTTGCTCTTTAGTAATAATACTTTGAATATTTTTAATAGCTTTTTCATTTATTTCTAAATAATCTTTAGCAAAGTGCATATCATAAGAAGTGTTCAGATAAGAATAAAATAGACCGTGTTGGCTAGTGATTTTACCAGTTGTAAAACAAGTTGTACCAGCTAAATTGTTTTTGTCAATGATAATGACTTTAAAACCTAAATGGCTTAAGTAATAACCACAAGTTATGCCAAAAATACCAGCTCCAATAATACAAATATCGGTTTCTAGATTTTTATTTAAAGATTCAAAATTAGATAATCCTTTTACAGAATCTAGCCATAAAGAATTCATAAAATGCCACCTTTCATCAATATAATATCGTTACAGTTCAGAGCTTTCCTAGATGGAAAGTTTGAAATATAATACTAGTATAACCAGTTTTTTGGAATAAATTATAAAAATAGTGGAAAAATGAATTATATAATGATATACTGTGAAATGAAAACACATAGGAAAAGTTAGGTTAATTTATTATTTGATTTTTAACCAAGGGATTTCCAAGAAAAAGAAAGGAATGATGAAAAATGAGTGAAGAACTAAAGGAAAAACTTTTTGATAAAAAAGAAAATGGTTGGATTTCCGTAAGTGAAGAAGAAAAACAAAACATTTTTGAATTTTCAAAAGGATATATGAACTATTTAAATCAAGCGAAAACGGAAAGAGAATTTGTAAAGATGGCAAGAAAAGTTGCTGATGAAAATGGATTTAAAGATATCATGGAGTTTGATACTTTAAAACCAAGAGATAAAATATATTTTGTGAATAGAAATAAAAGTATGTATTTAGCTGTTATCGGAACAGAAAGTATTGAAAAAGGATTACATATAATTGGTTCACATGTAGATTCACCAAGATTAGATTTAAAACCAAATCCTTTATATGAAGATAAAGAAATGGCATATTTTAATACACACTATTATGGTGGAATTAAGAAATATCAATGGACAACAATACCACTTAGTATTCATGGCACAATTGTAAAAGCAAATGGAGAAGCAATAGATATTTGTATTGGAGAAGACGAAAATGATCCAATCTTTACCATTACAGATTTATTACCACATTTAGCACAAGATCAAATGGAGAAAAAACTAAAAAATGGAATTGATGGAGAGGATTTGAATCTTCTAATTGGAAGTATTCCTTATGGAGAAAAAGGAAAAGATCAAGTAAAGTTAAATATTTTAAATATATTAAACCAAAAATATGGTATCACAGAAGCAGATTTAACCAGTTCAGAAATCGAATTAGTACCAGCTTTCAGAGCTAGAAGTTTAGGTTTTGATGAAAGTATGGTAGCAGCATATGGCCAAGATGATAAAGTATGTGCTTATACTTCGCTTGCTGCTATGATGGAATTAGAAAATGTAAAAAATACAGCAGTATGTATTTTATCTGATAAAGAAGAAATTGGAAGTATGGGAAATACAGGTATGGAATCACATATGTTTGATTTCTTTATCTCAGAAATATTAAATAAATTAGGTGTTAATAGACCAAATCTTTTAGATAAAGTATTTTGCTTTTCAAAAATGTTATCTTCAGATGTAGATGCAGGTTTTGATCCTATTTATGCTTCTGTATCAGATGCTACAAATGCAGGATATCTAGGAAAAGGAATTAGTTTGAACAAATATACAGGAGCTAGAGGAAAGTCAGGAGCTTCAGATGCAAATGCAGAATATGTAGCATGGGTGAGAAATATATTAGAAAAAAATGAAATTCAATATCAAATTGCAGAACTTGGAAGAGTAGATATTGGCGGTGGAGGTACAATTGCCTATATTATTGCCAATAAAGGAGCAGATGTGATTGATTGTGGTGTTCCAGTATTATCAATGCATGCACCTTATGAAGTAACAAGTAAATATGATGTTTATTCTGCATATAAGACTTATAAAGCTTTTTGGAATGCATAAATTGGAAAATAATTAAAATTGGAAAAAAGACTATGATTTTAAAAATATGTCCAAAATCATAGTCTTTACATCTTAATTTATGAAAGATAATCCGTTATCTAAAATTCATTAACAAATCAATCATGTTATCAACAAAATTAAGCTTTTCTTCTGAAAGTTGATTTAATTTCTCAGATATTTCAACTTGTTTTGTAATATTAGGATTTGACATAAGCTCCTTAAAAATAGTATTAGGAGTAATACTTAAAATATTCATATAGTTAATTAAGGTTTGTGTTTTAATTCCACTATAACCGTTTTCAATTCTAGATATATATTTTAAAGAAATTCCAAGTCTTTCTGCCATAACTTCTTGTGTATATCCATTTTTTATTCTGAAATCTTTTAATATTTTTCCAAAAGTTTTATCAATATCACTTTTTGAGATAGAATTCATTTTATTCCTCCATAATTTAAAAGTATTACTATAAGTATAACAAGCTGAGAGCTAACATAAAACACAGTAATAATATAAGAAAAAAATATAAAAATATTCTAAAAAATCTTAAAAATCTTGAAAAATAAAAGTACTAGTGATAATATTTACTTAAATACGATGTATAACTAAAAGTTATATATTGCTGAATAAAATATGGAGAAATAATTAGAAATGATAAAAAATGAAGAATATATAGATTATTTAAAAAAAGTAATATCTTGTGTTAATAGTGGAGATTATTATTCTATAAAAGAATTGTCTATGCTAAAATTAGATGTATTGAATGAAGAAACTGTAACAATGAAAAAAAATTTACATAAATTTGCACAAAATCATATTTATAAAAAAGAATTCAATAATTTAGAAGGACAAGAATTCTTATATATTGCCAATTTATATAAAGAATACTTACTAAACGAAATAAAAGAAAGTAAAGAAATTAAAGAAATTAAAGAAATTGCTACTATTGAGGAATTTATACAGGAAATGCAATAGATATTGAAAAACAATAAAAAAATATTGACAAATAATAAAAATACAGATAAAATAGCATCCATATTAAAAACAAATAAAGGCAAAGCAATTCGATTTTCAACATTAGACGCCATTTGTAAAGCATTAAATTGTACACCTGGAGATATTTTAGAATATAGGGAAGATTAGAAGAAGGAAAGTGAGTAAGCTGGAAATACAAAAACCAAAATTACTAAAAATAGAAGAAATAGCAGATTTAAGGAAAGAAATTATAGAAAATTCTGAAAGATATCAAATATGTGAGAAACGATTTAAAGATGTAGAAGAGCAAAAGATAGAAGCAGAAAAATATGAATTTAAAAATTGCTTATTTGAATCTTGTAAAATTATACAATCCAATTTTGAAAATGCATATTTTTCAGATGTTATATTTCAAAATTGTGATTTCTCGAATACAAATTTCAGTAAAGCTGGATTTAACAAAATAGAATTTAATAATTGCAAATTAACAGGATGTGAAGGCATAGAAGCAGACATTTTTAATACCTATATAAAAGAATCTAATTTGGCTTATATAAATTTTTCAGAAGCAAATTTTAGAGATGTAAAAATAGAAAAGACAAATTTACAAAGTAGTAGTATGAATGAAATTACATGGAAAAATGTGATATTTTCAGAATGTGACTTGAACCAATCTGAATTTGTTAGAACCCAATTAAAAGGGATTGATTTTTCTACATGTGAGTTTTATGGAATTACTGTAAATATAGGAGACTTAAATGGTGCTATTGTCAATGAATTTCAAGCATTAGAACTATCAAAATTATTAGGATTAAAAATTAAAAAATAGAAAGTGAGAATGGATAGATGTTTGTAAAGATAATCAATCATGAAAAATCTCAAGAATTAAATTCTTGAGATTTTTTGGTGAGCCAGGAGGGGTTCGAACCCCCGACCCCAGGCTTAGAAGGCCTGTGCTCTATCCAACTGAGCTACTGACCCATA
>CAMLUB010000008.1 GCA_946486515.1 uncultured Clostridium sp. | reverse complement strand
GTAGAATTTGCAAGATTTGAAAAAGGTGAAGGAATCGAGAAAAAAGAAGAAAACTTTGCTGAAGAAGTTATGAATCAATTAAAATAAAAAGAAAAAAAGATCACGAAATATGAAGTAGTGATCTTTTTTTGTTTAGAAAATTCTAATTAGATTACTTTTTTATCTTTATAATGAAAAAGTAAAAGATATATGGTACAATACATATAGTAAGTAAATAGATAGATAGTTTAATTAAGAAGTGTTTTACATTTCAAAATTAGTTTTTCAAATGATAAAAAGAGAAAAGAGGAAATATATGGAATACAAAAATGAATTATCAAATGTGTATTCAGAGGTATATAAAATTTTATCACTTATGGAACCGAAATATGTAGACATGATACCAGAAAAATTGATAGATTTAATAAAGAGAGAAAAAAATGAAAACTATGTACCTAATATAAAAATTAATTTACCTTTGGATGAGCAAGGTTTAGAAAGAAAAACATTAGCATTTCTAGCAATGCTAAATCTAAATTATTGGTGTGAAGACGAAAAAGAAAAACAAGACTTATTAAAAATATATTATACAAATGATGAAAGAGCTGAAGCAGATTTACGAGAAAAATATAATCCAGATAATATATTTAAAAAGAAAAAGCAAGTAGAAATACATCATAAACTCAAACAGAAAAATATGCAAATGATTGAATATAATGAAAAAAATATATTACAGAGAATTATGAAAAAAATCATGAAATTTTTTAAAAAAGAATAACGATTAAAGGAATGAAATAGATATGATTAAAATTGATAACACAGATTTAGCAAATTATATAATGTTTAAGTTAGATAAAGAAGATAATAGTTTTTCAAGAGAAGAATTGAATCAAATTGATGAAATTATAATAAATCCTATTAACATAAATGGAGAATATGAAAAAATTAATTTAGAAGTAATAAAGCTTTTTTTAAATTTAAAAAAGATTCTTTTTAAAAATTTAGCAATAGACGAAAATACAATAAATAATTTGTTTTCAATGGAAACATTAGAAAGTATATATTTTGAAAAATGTGAGTTAAAAAATGAAAATTTGTTAAAGGATTTGCAAATAAAAGAAATAGGTTTTATAAATTGTAATATTGTTGATTATAGTTTCGTATATGAAATGAGTAATTTACAATCTTTGGCAATTGTTAATGGAGTGGTTTCAATATCTGGTGTGAATAAATTAAAAAAATTAGAATATTTGCAATTATCATATTCGAGTATGATAGATATTGAAAAACTTAATTTACCTTTTTTGAAAGAATTGCATATTGATAATACAAATCTAATGGATACTAGTAATTTAGAAAATTTAACAAATTTACAAAGAATTGGTATATCAGAAGAACAATATGTAGAAGAAAAGAATTATTATAAAAATTTGATTCAAAAAGGTATAATAGTTTTAAATCAAAATTTATTAGAATTTAATGAGAGGAGTGTATTAAATGAATCAGTATGATGGAAAAATTAAATTGTCAACATTAAATTCTAATATGATAAAAAAAATAAATGAAATACAAATGAAAAATCCAAATCAGAAATTATACATAGAAATTCCGAATACAAGAGGGATTTCAAGTAAAATGTTAAGACAATTGGCATCAAATGTTTCAATAAGAATAGAAGGCGCATATGATACGGAAAGAGTTTCAAGATTAGGAAATATAGAATATGCTGATGGAGAGACAGGAGAATATTATACTAGTGCTGTTATTTATACAAGAAATGAAGCTATTCAAATTATTTCTGAGATGGAAAAAATTGAAGAAGGATTAAAAGGACAAAATTTTGATCAATTAGAAAAGATAGTATATATTTATGGAAAGTTAAAATCTGGTATTATGTATGATCCAAAATTTGAATATAAATCATCAAAAGATATCAGAAGTCTTAGAGGATTGATTACAAAACAAACTGTATGTGCAGGATATGCAGTTATATTTAAAGAAATGATGGACAGACAGGGAATAGACTGTCACTATGTTTCAGGAAGGACACCAAGAGGAGGTCGGACATGCTTGGAATATTGTAACAATTCATGGAAACCATTATCCAATCGATTTAACTTGGGATAATACCAATTTTAGAGCTGGTCAATCAAAAACATATGAATTTTTAGGACAAGATGTAAAAAAATTTGAGACTTCTCATATTCCAGATGATGGAGAACCTTGCAAAAATTATAAATTGTCTGAGATGAGTCCAGAAATGATTCGTAGAATTAGTAGTCGATTTGCCATTGAAAAAGAATATCAATCTACAACATATACACGGAACAAGAAAAGATGGAACAAGATATTTATTAGCACAAGTGGGAGATGCTAAAATTTGTGAACAACAATATTATAGATATTATTATGCAGATATACTGAAGGATAATCAACTATGTAATGCATCTATTTTATATAGTGATACAAATGTAGCACATCTAATAGATGCTAGAAATTTTAATAAAAATATACCACAAGGCTATGAAGAAACAGTGGGTAATATTTTATTTTCGAAGGAAAATATAGCAGATTCTAAAAGAAGAGGAACAGGATATATTGGAAAAGTAACAAAAGATAAGCAGAAAAATCAAAAAGGTATCCAACTTGTTGAAAAAGTTTCTGACATTTCAAAACCAGAGGATAAACAAAAAGAATTTCAATTTTCTACAAAAGAATATGTAAGAGATGATGGGAGTTTATTTGTAGCACAAAAAATGCATAATGGATATGAGGCAAATGGTATACAGGTAATTCCATTTCATATATTCGAAGTTCTTAATGAAAATGGGAAAAAAGTTGTAAAAAGAAATATTGTATATAGTGAAAGAGATTTTTTTCAAGATCCTAGACCAGGAATAGCAAATGATTATTTAAGTAGAGAAAGATTAGATAGAAAAGTAACAGAAGCAGGAGGATATATCGGATATTATGATGAAAAAGGAATAAGAACTTATAATCCGAATTTAGTAGAATTTTTTAAGAATAGACATAAAGTAGTGGAAAGAACACAATCGAACTCTTCTCAAAATCAAAAATCAATATTATTACCAGAAACTAAAAAGAAAAGAAGAGAATGGGTAGAACAATTTATAGATGACTATAAAGCTGCCTCATTAAATATAGATGGGTATCGTTTTCAAGAAGAAAATGAAAACATACAAAGAGTGATTACTGCAATATAAAGTGGAAAAATAGATGTATCTGGTGATTTAAATATAAACAATCCTAGAAAAGATTTAGTAATGGGAAAAGTGGCTAGATTATTAATTGAAGCGGATAATATAACAATAGATCAAACACAAGATTATTTAGAAAAATTTATTAGTATTCCAGAAATTAATAGTTTACTACTAAAATTAAGAAATAGTGAAAGCGTAAAGGAAATGAGAAAACATGCAAATGAAAATAGACAAAATGGACGATATCCATATCAATACAGAAAAACACCAGCTGAAGAAATGAGAGACAAAAAAAGAAAACAACCTAGTTTACAAGAACCAGTAATTGCTAATAATGGAATATTAGGTATTACACCAATGATAATAAAAAGAAGTACCAGTAAAGTTGGATTAAAAGAAATAAAGGAGATAGCTTTATCAACAAAGCAGTTACAAAGTCAACCATTAAAAGACAAACAATCAGAAAAATGAGGTAGTTGATTATACTCTTAGAAAAGAGATTATGTAAAAGTGACGAATTAAGAAAAATATGGTATTTCGTGGATAAAGGATGATGCTTGTCGACCTTTATCCTTTTTCCATTATATAGGGAAATCGAATTTTATATTGAAACCATCTAGGCTTTCCTGTGCAATAAGATTTGTCCATATAGTAGAGATTAAGAAAAAATTAATAAATTTAGTAAAAATACTGTATTTTTTTAAAATATATGATAGAATATCTCTGATAAGAATATGTTAAGGAGAGTGAAAAAATTGTCAGGGGCAAAATATAAAAGAGTATTATTAAAATTAAGTGGAGAAGCTTTAGCAGGAGAACAAAAGACAGGAATAGATGCAAAAACAGTAGGAAATATTTGTGATAAAATAAAAGAAGTTGTAGACATGGGAGTACAAGTAGCTATTGTTGTAGGTGGTGGAAATTTCTGGAGAGGTAGAAATGGACATCAAA
The DNA here is from genome assembly GCA_946486515.1 of uncultured Clostridium sp. Classification (GTDB taxonomy): domain Bacteria; phylum Bacillota; class Clostridia; order TANB77; family CAG-508; genus CAG-269. Next base: position 17,823 of record CAMLUB010000008.1, on the reverse strand, counting down.
TGGAACAAACAACAGCAGACTATATGGGAATGTTAGCAACCGCTATGAATGGATTGGCTTTGCAAGATGCTTTAGAAGCAAGAGGACTTCATTCGAGAGTACAAACTGCTATTGAAATGAGGGAAATTGCAGAACCATTTATTCAAAGAAAAGCAGAAAAACATCTAGAAAAAGGAAGAATTGTTATATTTGCTTGTGGTACAGGACATCCATATTTTACAACAGATACTGCAGCAGTATTAAGAGCTACAGAAATTAAAGCAGATATTATCCTTTTAGGAAAAGCAATTGATGCAGTATATTCTGCAGATCCAAAAATACAACCAGATGCCATTCGATTTGAAGAAATTTCATATTTAGATGTGTTAAATAAAGATTTAAAAGTAATGGATTCAACGGCAACTGCTATGTGTAGAGATAATAATATACCTTTATTAGTATTTGGTATAGCAGATCCAGAAAATATTGTAAAAGCAGTTAAAGGCGAAAAAATAGGAACCATTGTTTCATAAGATAAATTTAAAATTTAAGGGGAAAAATGAAAGAAAATAAGAATATATATGAAAAAAGTTATTTCATAGATATGGAAAGTGGAGTAAAAGACTATAAAAAACAAGAAAAAAAAGAACGAAAGAAAAAGAGCGACAGAGCAAGTCTAATGATGAATATATCAATTATCATTATTATAGTGTTAGTGATTTTAATATTTTTAGTATTTTTCTATAAACCAAATGTAATAGATTATTTGGAAGAAATAAAAAGAACATTTACTTATGGAATGATAATGATATTAGGAATTATTACAATTTTGATTATAGCTTTTAATATATTAATTAAAGATAAAAAAATGTTAAGCAATTTACTAAAAATACTATTATTTTTTAATATTATTTGTTTAGTAGTGTTTTTCTATATAGAATCTGCATTAGATAGTACATATAATAATGAAGAATATTTTGCTAATGTTTATGATGAAAAGATAGAAATTAAAACAGATGCAGAATATGTAGATATTTGGAAAACATTTTTGGAGAGAGAAGTACATACAAAAACAGAAAAAGAAGTGTTTATAGAAGAAAATATGACACAATTTCAATATTTCAAAATAAGAGTATATTTAATATTTATTTTATATGTTGTTACCATGATGGCAAATACTTATATGATTTCCAAAATAGATAAAGGTATCAAGGCAAGAAACATATTAGAAAGAAATGATAAAATTTTATTAAAAAATAAAACCAATTAAAAGAGGAGAGATAATTATGGATTATGAAAATTTAAAAGAAAGAATGGGAAAAACCATTAACAATTTTGCTGAAAAATTAGCAGAAGTGAGAGCAGGAAGAGCAAATCCTGCTATATTAAATAAAGTAAAAATAGATTATTATGGAACACCAACACCAATTAATCAAGTAGCAGGAATATCTGTTCCAGAAGCAAGATTAATTGTAATACAACCATGGGATATAAGTGTTTTAAAAGAAATTGAAAAAGCAATCTTAGCTTCAGATATTGGAATTAATCCAAATAATGATGGAAAAGTCATAAGACTAGCTTTTCCTGAATTAAATGAAGAGAGAAGAAAAGAATTAGTAAAAGATGTAAAGAAAATGGCAGAAGAAGCAAAAGTAGCAGTAAGAGCAATTAGAAGGGATGGAATTGAAGAAGCAAAAGCAGAACAAAAAGAAGGAAATATGACAGAAGATGAACTAAAAAATGCAGAAAATGAAATACAAAAATTAACAGATAAACATGTAGAAGAAATTGATGAAATATTAGCAAAAAAAGAAAAAGAAATCATGAGCGTATAATTTTAATTTTTTATTGAATAAAAAAGTGATTTTTTCCATTTAATAAAAAATCGTAGGCTAATAAAATTAAAAATTTTGACACATAGATATGATATCATTTTATGTTAGAAAGGTCAGACAAGGATATGGACTTTAAGGAAGAATTAAAACAATATCAAGATTTAATCAATGAAGAATTATCAAAATATATAGAAACAAAGACATGTCCAGAAGAGATGTTAAATCGTTCAATGGAATATAGTTTAATAAGTGGTGGAAAAAGATTAAGACCAATCTTGGTGATGGCAACATACAAAATATTCAAAGAAGATATTCAAGAATGTATGCCATTTGCAGTAGCAATTGAAATGGTACATAATTTTTCATTAATTCATGATGATTTACCAGGAATTGATAATGACGATTTTAGACATGGAAAACCAACCAATCATAAACAATTTAATGAAGCAACAGCTATCCTAGCAGGAGATGGATTACTAAACAATGCATATAGAGTGATTAGTAAAACTTTGGAAAATTCTAAGAAAGAAAACTTACCTAAAATGATAAAAATATTTCAAGAATTTTCAGATGCAGTTAGCAAAATGATTGTAGGAGAATTTGTAGATACAGAAGTAGAGGGACAACAAATTTCAGAAGAAACCTTAGAATACATTCATAAACATAAAACAGGTGCTTTATTAATTTTATGCGTGAGAATGGGAGCGATACTGGCAGATGTTTCAAAAGAAGATTTAGATAGATTAACAACTTATGCAGAAAAAATAGGATTGGCATTTCAAATAAAAGATGATATCTTATCAGAAGAAGGAGATGAAAAGGTTTTAGGAAAGCCAGTCGGAAATGATAAGATATTAGGAAAATGTACATATGTTTCTGAATATGGATTAGAAGGCGCAAAGGAAAAATTAGAAAGATTAACAAAAGAAGCAATAGAAGAATTAGATATATATCATGAAAAAGCAGAATTCTTAATAGAATTAGCAAAATACATAAAAGAACGTAATAAATAAGAGGGGTGAATAAACATGTTTGATAAACAATACATGCCTAGACATATTGCCATTATTATGGACGGAAATAGAAGATGGGCAAAGGCTCAAGGAAAACCTGCTAGCTTTGGACATAAAGCAGGAGCAAAAACATTAGAAAAAATTGTTAGATATGCCAATAAAATAGGGTTAGAATATATTACTGTATATGCATTTTCAACAGAAAATTGGAAGAGAACAGAAGAGGAAGTAAAAGCATTAATGATGCTTTTGCAAAATTATTTAGATGATTATTCTAAAAGGGCTGATACAGAAAATATTCGTGTAAAAATATTAGGAGATATATCTGCATTAGCACCAGGAATGCAAAAAAGTATATATAATTGTATGGAAAGAACAAAAGACAATACAGGAGTTACTTTTAATATTGCTTTAAATTATGGTGGAAGAGATGAACTAGTAAAAGCAATCAAACAAATAGCACAAGAAGTAAAAGAGGGAAAAATTGATATACAGGATATATCAGAAGAAATGGTTTCCAATAACTTATATACAAAAGGTGAACCAGATCCAGATTTGTTAATTAGAACAAGTGGAGAATTACGATTAAGCAATTTTTTACCATGGCAATTAGTATATAGTGAATTTTTATTTATTGATAAAAATTGGCCAGACTTTACAGAAGAAGATTTAGATAATGCAATTGTAGAGTATGAAAAAAGAACTAGAAAATTTGGAGCAAACTAAAAAAGATACACAAAAAGTGAGATATGATGATAATAAACATATTTTTATATATAATAAGATAGAAAAAAGAAGAGGAGACGTTATGGATATAAAAAGAATCACATCAGGCTTATTAGGATTTCCATTAGTATTAATTGTATTACTGATTGGGAATGTGTATGTGGTCGATATTGCTTTAGCAATTATTGCCCTATTAGCAATGGATGAATATTTTAATGCAATTTCAAAAATTGCAAAACCAGTAAGATGGATAGGATACCTAAGTTGTCTTAGTATTGCCTTAATTCATGTTATACCAGAACCTTATTTAATGCATACAGCCATTTTAGCTATTCCTACATTATTATTGATACTATTTATTCAAGTGATTATAACAGAAATGAAAACCAATTTTAAAGATGTAGCCTATACATTATTTGGGATTTTATATGTTGTCATGTTATTAATGTTTTTTGCTAAAATCAACGGAATGGAAAATGGAAACATCTTAATTTGGTATGTCATATTTGCCGCATGGGGAACAGATATCTTTGCCTATTTTATTGGGAAATACTTTGGAAAACATAAATTTAGTAAAATTAGTCCTAATAAATCCATAGAAGGCTGTATAGCAGGAACAATTGGTGCTGTACTAATCGTGCTGATCTATACATATGTAGCAAATACTTTCTGGGGAATGGAATATTCATATGTTGCAATAGGAATCATTGGACTTGTATTAAGTATCATTGGTCAAGTAGGAGATTTTGCAGCTTCTAGTATAAAACGATATGTGGATATAAAAGATTATAGTAACTTAATTCCAGGACATGGAGGAATGTTAGATAGAATTGATAGCTTAATCTTTTTAGCACCTTTTGCATATGTCCTTTTGGGGACGTTTCTGTTTGGGACATTTTAGTTAATGTCCCATTAAGTTCGTTTCTCTGTTGGACATTTTGTCTCATTGAGATCGTTTGTTGATGCGACATTTTATTTTGATAAGGAGGAAAAATTTGATAACATTTATTATATCTGCTTTAAAAATTATTATATTATTAGGCTTCTTAATTTTAATACATGAGCTAGGGCACTTTTTAGTGGCCAAACTTTGTAAAGTAAAAGTAAATGAATTTTCGATTGGTTTTGGACCAGGTATTTGGAATAAACAAGGAAAAGAAACCAAATATTCATTAAGAGCAATTCCATTGCGGTGGATATGTTAGTATGGAAGGAGAAGATGAAGCATCAGAAGATGATAGATCATTTTCGAAGGCAAGCATTCCCAAAAGAATTGCCATATGTGCTGCAGGAGCAATTGTGAATATTATATTTGCTATGATTGTTTATTGTATTGTTATGGCAGCATCAGGTGTGTATATTTCAAATGTGGTCGATTCTACAATTCCTAAATATGCAGCAGAGCAAGCAGGAATCCAGAGTGGAGATATCATTGTAGAATTAAATGGAAAAAAAGTAGATAATAAATATGACTTAGATGCTATCATGCAGACAGCTACTGGAGAAGAAATTCCTGTGAAAGTAGATAGAAATGGAGAAAACTTAGAATTCAAAATAAAACCTACCGAAGTAAAATCAAAAGTTACAGGAATGTATTTAGATGACAAGTGTCAAGTTATCATGGTAGATAAAGGAAGTAGTAGTGAAAAGCAAGGTATACAGGCTAATGATGTTATTACGAAAATTAATGGTGTGGAAACTAATGGAGATACCAATAAAATGATAGAAGCATTACAACAACAGGAATCAGAAACCATTTCTTTAACAATCCAAAGAGGAAAGGCAGAAATCAATATCGAATTGATTCTTGATTATGTTTCTACCTATTATTTGGGTGTCAATATGAAAATAGCACCAGATACATTTTTCAATAGATGTTATTATGGAATGGTAGAAACAAAAAACTTTGTATTTTCCATTGCAGATAATGTGAAACAATTATTTACAGGAAATGTTGGAATAGATCAAATGACAGGACCAATCGGAATAGGAGAAATGGTTTCACAAACAAATGGATTTAAAGAGTTTATTTATTTGATGGCTTTAATCTCTATTTCTTTAGGAGTAACAAACTTATTACCAATTCCAGCATTAGATGGAGGAAAAATATTAATTTTAATCATAGAAGCCATTAGAAGAAAACCAATGAAACCAGAAAATGAAATTAATATACAATTATTAGGATTTTCTATATTAATTGCCTTATCTATTTATGTTTCATATAATGATATATTACGATTATTTTAAAAGTTGCTAATTTAGGCAACTTTTTAAATATGTAAGAAACAATATGAAAGTTTAAGTTACGCAACTTAAAGTGAAAATAAATTTCTTATATTTTATTTTCAAAAGAAAAATCGAAATTCTAAAGCAAAAACTATAACAATACCTGGAAACAGGATCCTTTATAGTTTTGCTTAATAATTTCTAAAAAGAATCCAGTCGCATTCGAATTCTTAAAAATATAATGTATCACACTTATCCTATGATGATTAAGTCTGAACTGTAACATTTTGATTATAAAATAAATTGGAATTTATTGACTAAAAAAAATGCTAATGTTATAATAAAAATGTCAAAAAAAATAAAATTTGTAAAAATATAAATTTACCATTATTGATTGATATACTAGTTGCAGGATTTATATTTAGGATAAAAATAAGAAAAAGGAGTTTACAAAGGAGGAAAATATGAAAATAGAAGTAAAAAAAATAATAGTATACATAATTATGTATCTCATAATAATAATGGCAATGGCGCCAAAAGTGCAAGCTGCTGGACTGGTAATTGCTTTTTCAAAATCAACAGCTAATGTAGGAGATACAATAACGATTAAAGTAACAGGAAATGAGGTGAAAGGAAACGTAAAGCTAACAGTATCAGGAAATGCAACTTTACAAAAAGATACAGTTTCTTTAGAGAATGGTCCTGCTAGTGTGGATTTGAAAGTGAATGGAACAGGTTCAATTAGGGTTGTTGCAACATCAGTAGAAGAAATGCAAGATTCAGAAACAGGTACACCATATTCAACAGGAGGAACCATTACAGTAGAAGATGTAGCAGATAGTTCTAATGATACGATAACAGAGCAAGAATCAAGTAATGCCAATTTAAGTAATTTAGGAATCAGACCAAATGACTTTTCTGGATTTACTCCAGGGACAACTACATATAATGTAACAGTTCCAGAAGATGTAGAAAGTGTGGAAGTATATGCAGCAGCACAAGATTCAGAAGCAACCATATCAGGAACAGGAAACAAAACACTTGAATATGGAGAAAATACATTAAGTGTTGTTGTTACAGCAGAAGATGGAACAACAAAAACATATACAATCAATGTAACAAGAGAAGGTACTGAAGGAGAAACAGAAGTAGCCAATGGATTATCTAGTATAACAATAGGTGATTTACAATTAAATCCTTCTTTTCAAACAGATGTATATGAATATACAGTTAAATATATTGGGGAAGATACATCATTAAATATAGAAACCGTTGCAACAGACCCTAGTTATGTTGTAGAGATAGTCGGAAATGAAGAATTAAAGGAAGGAGAAAATACCATCACAATTCTAGTTTCAGATAGTGAAGGAAATAATGTAGCAACATACCAATTAATGGTTAATAAATCACTTGTAGATGAAGAAGCTTTAGCAAGAGAAGAACAAGAAAGACAACAACAGGAACAAAGAAAAATGTTCATGATAGCTGGAGGAATTATTCTTCTTATACTTATTATAGTAATCATTATTGTGATAAGACGTAGAAGAAATAGAGCGTATGCTGAAGAATTTTCAGGAGTTCCATTTGCAGGAATCAATGATGAAGATACAGATCAATATGATGACTATAATAATAATGATTATTACAATAATGATAACAATCAGTATCAGTTTGATGATGATAGCCAGATGGATAATTATGATGATCAATCTCTAAATGAAAAATATAATGATTTACAAGATAATAATGAAAATCTATTTTCAACAGGAAAAAATGATAAAGAAGAAAATCAAGAAATGATTAATAAACTAGAATTTGATCATGATGAAGAAAAAATGGAAAAAGAAAAAGCAAAAAGAGACTTCCTAGAAGGATATAATTCTGATTATACAGAAGACTATAAGGAAAAAAAACCAAGAAGAGGAAGAAAAAAGGGAAAAAGATTTAAATAGGAGAGATAGAGAAAAATACCATTTATTTTTTAATAAATAGGTATTTTCTCTATTAAAATATGTTATAATGAAAAACATGAATAGAGAAAAAATAAAAGAAATGATCCATAATTTCATAATGAATATGAGAAATATATTAGAACATATTCCAAAAAAAGTAAAAATCATCAGTATAGCAGTATTGTTAATAATTCTTATATGTTGTTTGATTTTTATGTGGATGAAAGAAAGTCAAAAACAGAAATATGTAGAATATGGTGGCGAAAACTTAAAAGAAAGCAAATATCCAGGATATAAAGAATTAATAGATAAATTAAAAGAAGAACATCCCAATTGGACATTTACCTTATTTTATACTAAATTGGATTGGGAAGAAGTCATAAAAAATGAAGGACATAAAGATAATGTAGAATATCCAACAAATTTAATTCCAGATTCATCAAAATATCCAGAAGATTGGAAATGTGAAATAGACAAAGATAAGACTTTTGACAATGGAACATGGCTATGTGCTTCTGATAAAGCAATCAAATATCAAATGGATCCTAGAAATATATTAAATGACGAAAACATATTCCAATTTGCAGAATTGAAATATGTAGAAGGTGCACAAACCAAAGAAGGTATCTATGAAATAACAGAAGGGTCTTTTTTAGAAGGAGATAGTATTTCAGAAGCATTAATTCAAGCAGGTAAAAATGCGAATCTAGATCCATATTTTATAGCATCTAGACTGATTCAAGAGCAAGGAAGAAATGGTACTATATTATCAAGAGGTTGCGAGTATAATGATGCCATTGTGTATAATCCATTTAACATTCATGCAAAAGGAAACTCACAACAAGAAATTATTCAAAATGCAGCACAATATGCATATGAACAAGGATGGGATAGTTTGGAAAAAGCTTTAATTGGCGGTGTTGAATTCTTAAAAGAAGGATATATTAATGTAGGACAAAATACTTTATATTTGCAAAAATTTGATGTAGTGAATCAAGATGAAAGTTTGTATACCCATCAATATATGCAAAATTTATTAGCACCACAATCAGAGGCGAATAATATGAAGGAAATTTATGAGGCTTCTAATACAGTAGATGCACCACTAAATTTTATTATTCCTTTATATGAGAATATGCCAGAAGAAGTATCTGAAAGATAATTAGAATTAAAAATATTGTACAGGAAGAATTGACATTATAGGAAATATGCGATAAAATTTATCCTGTACATTTTATATGCCACTATAGCTCAGTTGGTAGAGCAACGGATTCGTAACCCGTAGGTCAGCAGTTCGATTCTGCTTAGTGGCTCCATAAATTTTGTATCATAGGAAAGTTGAGTAACATCAATTTTCCTTTTTATTGTCTTAGACAACAACATTTCTTATTTTATCAAAAAAACTTTTCATTTGATTCATTTTTTGATATACTAATAAAAAGTTAATCAATTGAAAAATTTAAATTGGACATAAATTATAAAAAATATATGTTAAAATAAGGAGAGTTTTATGAAAAAAAGAACAAAAATTATTATTATATGCATATTAACAATAATAGCATTAGGACTTATCATAGCACTATTTGTATCATCAAGTGGTACTTTACAAATATCAAATGAAGAAAATCAAGCCATATATGAAAAAAATATCATTGATCCAGATAGAATTGTATACAGAAATCAAAATGGACAATATTACCAATTTGCAAAAGATACAGATGGATATAATCAAATAAGAGATAGTATAAAGAATGTATTAGTTATTTATAGTGAAAGTGGAAATACATTAACACAAGAAGAAATTGACAATATTCATGAAAAATCCTTTATAGAATTTGATTATGAAACAGCTAGCAAAAATTATCTTATTCCATTAGAAGAAATAGAAGAACCAGAAATGATAAAATTAGGAACAACTGGTGGAATTGTTGTATCAACAAATGTAGGACATCTAAAAGAAATGAAAAAAATAGCAGAAGAACAATCCAAAAATGAAACACCCTATACACTAGAATATAAAGAAATGATTTCTAGAAATCCAATACAAACAATGGAATACAAATATTTGCAACAATTTAAAGAAATAAATTATAAAATACATCAAGTAAAAATACAAGATATGGAAACATATGAATTATATAAAGCAATGTGTAATTTAGCTTTTGATGAAGAAATCAATGAAGAGATTTTTGAAAACAATGATTTAATATTAACAGTTTCCTTAGTTCCAAAAATAGATGTTAAAGTTAGTATAGGGAATATTCAATATACATATGATAGGCTAGATAATGCGGTTATGCAATATACAGCTCATTTATTGGTGGTAAGTAAGATTGTAAATACAGATTGTATATATAACACAGATTTAACAGAAATTGATGCAAAAGTGGATTTAGAAGAATTTGAATCAAAATTTGATGAGCAAGTAGAAAATTTAGATACAGAAATTTTTGTAACAGATTTTGATAGCTTTTATCAAGAATATCAAAGCGCCACAGGAGAGATTACACAAGAACAAGCAGAAGAAGTAGCAGAAAAAGCTTTTAAGGAAGCAGAAAGAGTGGTTGGCAGTTATGATAAACAAACACAAGAATGTACAGAAACACAAATAAAACCAAATGGATTTTTTACAAGAAAATACAACGAAGGAGAACAAATGGCACAATATACAGTAGAAGTATATGCTTTTACAAGAAAAGATGAAATGATGTGTGGTGTAACAGTTTATATAGATAAGAAATTAGGAAAAGTTGTTGGTGCAGAAGCCTTTGGAGATTAAAATACTTAGTAAAAATATTGAAAGATAAGGTATATCATTTTTGAATAAGATATAACATAAGAAGGGAATATAAAAAATATGGAAAATAAATTAGTAAAAATTAGTCTATTAACGATGATTATATCTATTGTTTTGGTTTTAATTGCGATATTTGTTTTTGTAAAACCAGTATTTGCATTAGCTTTAGCAATATTGTATCTATCAAATGCACAAAGTATTTTGTTGTTGCTATCAGGAGTGATGATTGTATCAGGAGCAGTTTATATAACATATCGATATTTATTATATATCATCAATTACTTTAAGACAAAAAAAGTAAAGACAATTTTAATGGTAGTGATACCAATTGTACTATTGACAATATTAGGAATCATATATGGAAAAGAAGAAACTTTTTCTTCAGTGATTATCATGCCAAGCTTATACATTCTTACAGTTATTGTGATACCAATCATAATCATAGGAATGATCTTATTGCGAGATATCAAAAAAGTTCAAAAAGTAATAGCAACAATTATCATTGTCATATTAACAATAGGCATATATGTCATCAATTATCCATATTTAAAATTATTTGCAGAAGAATTATTACCAGATATAGGGCAGTTTATCGAAGCTAAAACAGAATCAAAACAAGAAATAGATGGACAAGCAACAGAATATAATTTAGTGTATTTGGAAAATTATAAACAAAAAATGGAAAAAGAAGGATTTTTAGACAAATATGATATATTGAATATCTTAAAATTGGCAGATAGCAGAACAGACAATATACAAGTGCATTATACAGAAGGGACAGAAGAAGTACAATTAAATAATGTAGATAATCAATTGGTAGAAGAATTAGGACCTAAATTGAAAGCAAATACATATAAATTCAGCTATACACATAAAAATGAACAAACAGATATCTATATTGAAAAATATGAAAATCAACAAATAGAGAACACGGAAAAAAATCAAGATATCACAATCAATGGCTTACCAAGCGAAGAAATTACAAACATAAAGAAAATATATGAAACAAAAGATGCTGATAATTTTACTTTTGAAAATAAAGTCAATGTTCCTATTGGACAAGAAACAGAATTGGATAATCTAAGAATCTTATTTGTTTATGATGAAGAGCAAGATAATTATATTCCATATGTAGAAAATTCTGGGGAATTAAAGAAAATAGAATCATATACAATCTATTCAACAGGAATGAGCATTACTTTAAAATCGGGAATGAAATTAAATAAAGAAGATTATACCATTAGAGTCAATCGTTATGATGATAACCTAAAAGTAAAGGAAGAAAAAGATGGTTACTATTATTATAAATTTGAACCAGTGGCAACACAATTAAAAGATAGTGATAATCGTACAGTAATAGAGTTTAAATTTGGAAATACATATACAATTCATCATTTGAAAAATATTGAGATTATTTTCTAATGCTATAGAGAGAAAAACACGAAAAAATATGTCGAATTTTCAATAATACTTGGAAAAATTGAAGAAAGATGATATACTATTAGAGTAAAATAAATATAAGGAGAAGGAAAAATGGAAAATATCAAAATCTTTGCCTGTAAAAGTGCAGAAAATTTCACAAAAGAGATATGTGATTATCTAAATTTACCAGTAGGAGAAATGGACATATTAAAATTCAAAAATGACAATACATTTGTACAAATTAAAGAAACAGTAAGAGAACAAGATGTATATATTGTTCAAATGACAACACCACCAGTAAATGAAAGAGTTATGGAGTTGTTAATTGCCATAGATGCATTTAAAAGAGCATCAGCTAAAAACATTAATGTTGTTTTACCATATTATATTTATTCAAGATCAGACAAGAAAGACCAACCAAGAATACCAGTAACAGCAAAATTAATGCAACAATTATTAGAAGCAGCAGGAGCAACAAGAGTCATTACATGTGACTTACATAATCCAGCAATTCAAGCATATTTTAATATTAACTGTGACAGATTATCAGCACAAAATATTTTACAACAATATTTTAAAGAAAAAAATTTAAAAGATATGGTCATTGTAGCAACAGATGCAGGAAGTTCTAAAAAAGCATATAAATATTCAGAATATTTTGGATGTCCTATTGCATTAATTGATAAAAGAAGAGCAGGCAATGATGATAGGGCAATCGCTACAACCGTTATTGGTGATGTGGAAAATAAAGAAGCTATTATTTTTGATGATGAAGTAGATACAGCAGGATCTTTAATTGAAACAGCAAAAATTTTAGAGAGATTTCATGCAAAAGAAATTTATGCAGGTTGTACACATGGTGTATTATCAGCAAATGCTGTACAAAGAATTGAGGAATCTCCAATAAAAGAATTAGTCATGACAAATACAATTCCATTATCAGAGGAAAAACAAAAACAAACTAGCAAAATTAAAGTATTAACTATTGCACCATTATTTGCAGAAGCAATTAGAAGATTAAATGAAGCAAGACCTTTAGGAGAATTATTTGTATTAGAATAGATCATAAATATATAACAAAATAAAAATAGAAAAAAGAAAATTTTCAAATGTTATTGAAAATTTTCTTTTTTATTTATATTTAATTAAGTTACTGTTCAGACCTAAGCAAACTTCCCAAGATGATATTTTAAGGTTCTCGGCTACTTGTCAAATCCTGTTTAACAAATTCTAAAGATAAAGACACAACAATACCAGAAACTAAGAACCTTTGTGCCTTTATCCTAATAATTTGTAAAACTATTCTGGTCGCATTCGAACCTTAAAAATATAATGTATCATCCCTGGAAGATTACTTAGGTCTGAACAGTACCTTTTAATTTGAATAAATTAAACAAAATATTGAAATTAATGGAAAAATTAGAAAAAATATGTTAAAATAGATAATGTCAAAAGAAAATCAAAGACAAAAGTAATATAAAGAGAAAGGAATTTAAACATGGGATTTTTTGATAAATTAAAAAATGGATTAAATAAGACGAAAAAATCATTAGATGAAAAAATTAATACGGTGTTTAGTAGTTTTAGAAAAGTAGATGAAGATTTCTTAGAAGAATTAGAAGAAATTCTAATTATGTCAGATATAGGGATGGATACATCTATAAAAATTATCAATCATTTAAGAGAAAGAATAAAGAAAGAAAAAATAGAAGATGAAGAAGATGTAAAAAAAGCATTAAGAGAGGAAATGCAAAAAATATTGGAGGTAACAGATATAAGTTTGCATTTAAATACAAAACCATCAGTTATACTAGTAATTGGCGTTAATGGTGTGGGAAAAACGACATCTATCGGAAAAATTGCTAATCGTTTAGCAAAAGACGGGAAAAAAGTCGTTGTTGCAGCAGCCGATACATTTAGAGCAGCAGCAGTAGAACAATTAGAGATTTGGGCAAAACGTTCAAGAGCAGATATTGTAAAACGAGAAGAAGGCATAGATCCAGCATCTGTTGTGTATGATGCTATTAAAATGACAAAAGAAAAGAATGCAGATGTGTTAATTGTTGATACGGCTGGTAGACTTCATAATAAAAAATATTTAATGGATGAATTGAACAAAATTCAAAAAGTAATCAACAAAGAAATGAGTGAAGCGGATAAAGAAGTATTATTAGTAATAGATGGAACGACAGGGCAAAATGCAATTTCACAAGTGAAAGCATTTAAAGAGGAGGCAGATATTACAGGAATTGTTTTAACAAAATTAGATGGAACGGCAAAAGGTGGAGTTGTTATTGGAATAGTAGATGAAAATAAAATACCAGTAAAGTTTATTGGTGTAGGAGAGCAAATTGACGATATGGAAATCTTTAATGCAGAAGATTTTGTTAAAGCAATTATTTGACAATATTTTTGTCTTTAGAATTACAGTCCTAGCAAGGTGAAATTGATAAAAAATTAAGATATGAAGTATATAAAAAATATAACTAAAATTTATGAAAAAGGAGATGTCAAAGAAAAGGAGGAATTATTTTGGAAGAAAAGAAAACAACGCAAGAAAATGAAAATAGGAGCAATCAATCTAAAACAATGAAGAAAAAAAGTAAAATTAGAATGATATTGGTAATTTTATTTATTTTAATATTTGTAATTACTTCATATATTCAAATAAGAGGAAGTTATTTAGAATATTTAGAATTAGGAGAAAATTATTTAGATGTATTTTATACCAATGTTATGTATCGATATGCTCTAATGACAATCAATTTTGTCATATTATTTTTTATTATGTATATGACAAATAGAGGAATCAAAAAGGGGCTAAAACCCTTTTTTGAAAAGGAAAAAAAAGAAATGCCCAAATTACTAAATAAATCTATTTCATTAGTAATAGCAATTATTATTAGTGCAATTATTTCAAACCATATGATGCAAAATATCATGTTGGTGATGGCTAATACGTCATTTGAAATTACAGATCCTATATTTGGTCTAGATATTGCATATTATGTATTCCAAAAACCATTAATTGAAATGTTGGTATATTATATAGTAGGAATTGTCATTGGATTAACTATTTATATGGCTGTGTATTATATACTTGTATTTAATCGATATTTTGATGGTGTGGATAGAAACATGTTAAAAGATAGTTTATTTATGAAAAAATTAACAAGAAATGTTTTATTAATTATTTTTGGAATAGCTATGATAACAATATTAGGTACGCAAAATTTAATGTTTGGAAAGATTTTAACAATAGATGATAATATAGAAATTAATGGAGCAGGGATGACAGAAGCGACTATTAGATTGTGGGGATATATCATCTTTGCATTTGTTATTATTATATTCGCTTATAGAGCATTAAAATATTTTAAGCAAGAAAATACAGCAAAAGTATTAAAAAATTTGGCAGTGATTCCTAGTTATTTAGTCATATTATTTATAATTATGGTGGCTTTTGATTTGATTTATGTGAATTCCAATGAATTAGATAGAGAAAGACCATATATTTCGCAAAATATAGAAAATACCAAAAATGCTTATGGGTTAGATGTAGAAGAAGCAGCAATAGATTATTCAGGAACAGTCACAGAACAAGAATTAAATACAAATAGTAATATAGTAAATAATATACCAATCATTAGTAAAGATGCGGTATTGATCACTTTAGAAAATACACAAACAAATACAGGCTACTATACATATAGAAGTGCAAGTTTAGCAAAATATAAAATTGGAGAAAGAGAGCAAATTGTATATTTATCTCCACGAGGTATTACAAGTTCTGATAGAACTTATAGCAATAAAACATATGAATATACACATGGTTATGGAGAAATTATTACATCAGCAACAGAAAGTACAGAGACTGGAAATATAGAATATATTCAAAAAAATGTATCTGGAAATGATAATGTTGTAAATATAACAGAACCAAGAATTTATTTTAGTACAGATGATAGTGCCATTATTGCAACGAATACAAGAAATAAACAAGAATATGATTATACAGACGAAAATGGTAATGATGTAACATCAACATATAATGGAGAAGCGGGATTACAATTAGGATTTTTAGATAGACTTGTTTTAGCAATGTATAAAGGAGATATTAATCTTGCGTTTTCTAGTGAAATTACAAGTGATAGTAAAATATTAATTAATAGAAATATCAGAGAAAGAGCAAAGAAAGCATTACCATATTTAATGTATGATGAAAATCCATATACAGTAATTAATGATGAAGGAAAAATTTATTGGGTATTAGATGCCTATACAATTTCAAGCAGTTATCCATATTCACAATATACAGAAATTGAACATGAAGGCGGAACAAGAGATATAAATTATATTAGAAATTCAGTAAAAGTAATTATTGATGCTTATAATGGAACAATGGATTTCTATATAACAGATAGGACAGATCCAATTGCAATGGCATATAGAAAAATGTATCCATCATTATTTGTGGATTTAGATACACAAATTCCTAAAGACATTGCAAAACATTTTGCTTATCCTAAACTCTTGTATCAAGTACAAGCAGAAATTTTGAAAATTTATCATAATGTAAGACCAGATGTATTATATCGTTCAGATGACTTATGGGATTTTGTGAAATATAATCATTTAAATACAACAAGAACAACAGGAACTTATTTAGAACCATATTATATTATGGTGAAAACACATGATGGAGAAGAATTAGGATTAATGCAAATTTATACACAGAATAATAGACAAAATATTATTTCATACTTAGTAGGAACAACCGATGGTGAAACTAACAAATTAAAATTATGTACATTTTCAGCAGATAGTAATATTATGAGTCCAACACAATTAGATAAGCAAATAGAAGAAGATGAAGCAATTTCATCAGAATTAAAAACATTAGAGACAATAGGAACAAGAATAACAAAACAAATGATTATTGTTCCAGTAGGAAATACTTTATTGTATGTCGAACCAATTTATCAAACAATGATTAATGAATCAGAAATACCATTACTAAAAAAAGTCGTCGTTGCATCAGGGAATAAAGTAGCAATTGGAGATAATTTACACGAAGCATTACAAAAACTTCTTTCTAATTCAGCTGTTGATATAGAAATAGAAAATACAGAAGATATAGAAGGAGTCATTGATTCCATTATTAAAGCAAATCAAAACTTAAAAGATTCTATGAAAAATAGTGACTGGAGCATGATGGGAAGTGATATAGAACGATTACAAACATTAATAGATTCCTTAGAAACCATGAGAGAAGAAGAAGCTGCTAATGCAGAAAACACAGAAGATGAAATTAATACAAATACAATAGATGATAATACCATTAATGAAAATATAGAAAATTCTGAAGATACTAATATAACAGCAAATGAAAATGTATAGTTAAAAAAGAATGTGATTAATGTGATTGCATGAAATACAAAAATCTTGAATAAAAAATATATAAAAAATCCACTCTATAAATAGGTGGATTTTTTATGTTAGGATTTTTTAATAAGATAAAAAATAAAAAGGTAGATATATTAAATACCTCTATCAATAATTTAATAGAAACATTTCAAAAATCTAATGTTGAGGAATGGACATATATATTTGGAAGTAAAAAAGAAATCATAAAAAGGAATTTGATTGCTGGAATTTTTAGAGGTGTGGGAATAGGAATAGGAGTAACCATCATAACAGCTATTTTAGTTATTATTTTACAAAAAATTGTAACATTAAATATTCCAATCATCGGGGAATACATTGCAGACATAGTTGAAATCGTACAAAGAAGCAGATAAGTTGCCAAAGGCGACGGTGATTTTAGGGACGGAGCAAAAAATCATCATTATTAAAGATTAATTTATAATATA
>CAMLUB010000007.1 GCA_946486515.1 uncultured Clostridium sp. | reverse complement strand
TCTGTTATTTGATAGAACACAACTGTATCAATTGTGATTGTAACATTATCTTTTGTAATAACGCTTTGAGGTGGAATATCCATTGTTTGTTGTTTTAAACTAACAACACTTCTTACATGATCAAAAAATGGAATAATGATTGTAAGACCTGCGTCAGCTACCTTATAAAATTTACCTAATCTTTCAATGATATATACCTCAGATTGTTTAACGATTTTAATAGACATAAACGCTATCACTAAGATGATAACAAGTAGTATTATTAAAAAAATCATAAAACTTCCTCCTTTTAAACATCCTTTTTAAAATTTATAAAATAAAAATATAAACAAATTATTTTGTAATTGGTGTAACGATTGCTCTAACACCATCGATTTCTTTTACTTCTACTTTTGTTCCTTTTTCAATATTAGAACCATTAACGCCTTCAGCAGACCATACTTCGCCATCAACTTTTATTTGACCCACACCATTGATAGAATCAATATCTTTGATGACAATGGCAGTTTTTCCAATAATAGAAAAGGCATTTGTTTTTTCTACAGTTTCTTTTTTATTTACAAATTTATTCACAAATGGTTTAGTAACTAAAATTAAAACAGCAGATAGAATGACAAAAACACTTGCTTGAATCATTAAGTTATCTGTAAAGAAACTAATACACATTGTAATTAAACCTGCAATTCCTAACCAGAATACTAAAAAACCTGTTGTGATAATTTCTGCTATAAAAAATATTCCAGAAGCAATTAACCAAAATTGCCACATAAATAAATCCTCCTTTTTAATTCACACTATATATATTATACTATAAAATATGGAAAAAATAAAGAGTTTTGACAAAAATAGTCATAGAATTCACTATTTGCTAATACAATTTACATTTCAATAAAGGACAGGGAAAGGTTATGTTATTCTATATTTCATAAATTTCTCGGCTCAATGCGCACTTTAGCCTTTCTAAATCTAAATCAAACGAGCCTCTCGCTATTCCCGCTTCCTCATTTGCTTTAAATTAAGAAAGGCTACAAGCACTCCAATCACATTCGAAATTCATTCAATTTAGAATAACATAACCTTTCCCTGTCCTTTATTGAAATGTAAATTGTAATCATATTTTTATTTACAGATAAAATAATTATTGCTTAAAACTTGTAATTGAAGTAAAAAAATGATATAGTAATAAAGAATTTATATAGGGAGAAAGACAATGAAAAAAATAAATAATAAAGTGCTAAATAATCAAGAAGGAATTACCTTATTAGCATTGGTTGTTACCATTGTTGTTTTAATTATCTTAGCTAATATAGCTATAAATGTAGGTAAAGATGGAATAAAAGAATCTAAAGAAGATGCTATGTTAAGTGAATTGGGAATGGTTCAAAATGCTATTTTGCAAAGAAAAACAAAAGTAGACTTAACAAATGAAGATTATCCAGGAGAAACAATTGCAGAAGCCAATATAAATTTAGAAGAAACAATAGAAGAAATTAATAATAATAGAACTTCAAGTGAAGAGGAAATTAGTAGGAAAGATCATGATGATAGCCACTATTATTTCTTATCAACTGAAAATGGAGGTTTAGAAGAATTAGGTATTACAAATTCAGAAGAAGCATATATTGTAAATTATGAAACAGGAGAAGTTATCAATTATACAACAAAATTAACAGAAACAGGAAAGCCTTTATATATTTATGCAAGGGAAGCAAATTAGAAGGAGGAAGTTTATGACAGAAGAAATAAAAAAACAAATATTACAATTAGGAATTTCGAAAGACAATATATTGTTTGAGGAACCAATGTCAAAACATACAACCTTTAAAGTTGGTGGTCCTGCTGAATGTTATATAAAAATTGATGATATACAAGATTTAAGACATATATTAAGATTTGCCAAACAAAATGATATACCAATTACCATATTAGGAAATGGTAGTAATGTATTGGTATTAGATGGAGGAATAAAAGGAATTGTTTTAAACATCAGATTCAATAAAATAGAAATGATGAATTTGGATAAGAAAATTTTTGCCAATGTAGGAGCTGGTGTTAAAATTTCTGTTTTTGGACATTTACTCTTGAAAAATGCCATTACTGGATTTGAAGAATTATCAGGAATACCGGGAACTATTGGTGGCGCTGTTAGAATGAATGCAGGTGCACATGGTAAAGAATTTAAAGACATTGTTAGTACTGTGACTTGCATGGATGATGATGGTAATATTCATCAATTTGAGAATGAAGATATGCACTTTCAATATAGGAGAAGCATGTTAAAAGATAAGCCATATATTGTATTAGAAGTACATATGGAATTTCAAAAGGGAGAAGAAAAAGACATAAAAGAAAAAATGGAAGAATATGCAACTTATAGAAAAGAAAAACAACCAATGGAATATCCAAGTGCAGGTAGTACATTTAAAAGAGGTACAGATTTTATAACAGCAAAATTAATTGATGAAGCAGGCTTAAAAGGATATAGCATTGGAGGAGCAGAAGTCTCTAGTAAACACGCAGGATTTATTATAAATAAAGGAAATGCAACCGCAAAAGATATATTAGAATTAATTGAATATGTAAAACACGAAGTAGAAGAAAAATTTGATAAGAAGATAGAATTAGAGATTGAAATTATGGGAGAGAATTAAAATGAACGGTTTTATGCATTGGTTTAAATCGAGTACAAAAATGAAAAGATGGATATTCTTAATTTTAATAGGAATTATATTATGTTGTTATGGAATAGCAGAAATATTGATTATGAAAGAAATATCTTTTCAAGAAGTAGGAAAAGTAGTTGCCATATTTGTTGTAGGATTTATTGCAATTGTTGTAGGTCTGGTATATATTAATAAAAGAACATTAGAGGTATTGATTGAATCAACAGATGAAAGAATGGAAAATAAAAAGAATGTCAATATTAATTCATTGATTTTTAATAAGACGGTATATGACAAAGGACCGAATATTGTGGTAATTGGAGGAGGTACAGGATTAAACACTGTCCTTTCTGGATTAAAGAATTATACAAGCAATTTAACAGCGATTGTAACTGTTTCAGATTATGGAGAAGCTATCACAAATTCTAGAAGGGAATTACAAACATTGCCATTAAATGATATCAAAGACAGTATTGTAGCATTATCAAAAAAAGATGAACAAGTAGAAAAATTATTTAATCATGAATTCCAAAGTGGAAGATTAAGAGGACTAGATTTTTCAGATATATATTTTCTTGCGATGAAAGAAATTAATGGAAACTTTGAAGACTCTATTATCAAAAGTAATGAAGTTATCAATATGGTAGGAAAAGTTATACCAGTTACATTAGATGAAATGAAAATTGTTGCAGAATTGGCAAATGGATATATTATAGAAGAAAGATCTAGAATACCAGAAGTGGTTTCTGAAAAATTAACCAAAATCAATCGAATTATGATTAGTCCACCAAATTGTAAACCAGCACCAGGTGTTGTGGAAGCGATAAAAGCAGCAGACTGTATCATTATTGGACCAGGAAGCTTATATACAAATGTTATTCCAAATCTTTTGGTGAATGGTGTTAATAGAGCAATCAAAGAAAGTTCAGCAATAAAAGTATATATTAGCAATATTATGACAGAACCAGGACAGACAGACAATTATAGTGTAGCAGACCATATCAATGCTATATTAGAACATTGTGGACAAGGCATTATGGATTATTGTATTTATGATACAGGAGAGGTAATACCAGAATTTATCAAAAAATATAATATGGAAGGACAAGATATTGTTGAACAAGATGTAGACAAAGTAAAAGGTATTAAATTCCTACAAAGAAATTTATCTATGGTAGATGGTGATTTTATTAGACATGATCCAAACCTAGTGGCAGCTTCTATTATAGAATTAATTTGTGATGATTTAAAATATCAAGATAAACAAAATGATCCTCAATATTTAATGTTAAATACAAAATTGCAAGAAGAAAAACGAATCAATAAAAAGAAAAAAGCAATGGCAAGAAGAAATAAAAATGGTAAAAAACCACAGGAAAAACATGTAAGAGGAAAAAGTAAGTTTAGCAATAAGTATCGTGATAGAATTGCTTCTATCAAAGAAGCAGATGAAAAAGCTAGAATAAAGTCTGAAAAAGAAGCTATGAAAAGAAAAGCAAACAAGATGTATGACAAAAATGAAGGAACATCAATTAAACCTACAAAACCAAAAAGTGCAAGAGGAAGAGGCAGAAGAGTGAAGACAAAAGAAGAATTAAGAGAAGAAATGTTGAAGACATTAAATGAAAGTGATTATATAAAAAAATAAAAGATACGGAGGATATTATGAAATTTACAAAGGAAAGTTTAGATTTAGAAACAGGAATTACAAAAGAATGGGTAATTACAAATGGAATTGGAGGATTTGCTTCTTCTACGATTATTGGAGCAAATACAAGGAAATATCATGGATTGTTAATAGCACCATTAAATCCACCAGCAAATCGACATGTGATTTTATCAAAATTAGATGAATCTATTGAAGTAAGAGGAAAAAAATATGATTTATATACCAATATATGTGAATCATATATTTCTCATGGATATAAATATCAAGAAGAATTTGAAAAAGACTATTATCCTACTTTTAAATATCAAGTACAAGGAATAGAAATCGAAAAAAGTATTTGTATGGAATATAACGAAAATACAGTAGGTATATATTATAAAATCAAAAATGGAAGATATAAAGCAAAATTAACATTAGCTCCTATTATGAACTTTAGAGATTTCCATACAATGAATACAGGACATCATTTTAAAATAAAACAACAAGTAAATGGTACAAAAATAAAAGTAGTGATAGATGATAAATCACAAACACCAATCTATATGAATTTATCAGAAGGAATCTATATTCCTCATGAAAATGATGATTTTGAGCATATGTTCTATATTGAAGAAGAAAAAAGAGGATTTTATCCAGAAGAAAATCATGCAGTTCCTGGTGTTTATGAAGTGGAAATCAAAGCAAATGAAGAAAAAGAGATTTCATTTGTATGTTCTTTAGAAGAAAATATAGAAGAAAAAGATGTAAAAGAAATATTAGAAAAAGAGACTTATAGAATCGATACAGAAATAAAACGTACAGGGCTTATCTCAGAAGAAAGAAATAAAACAAAAAAAGAATTAAATGAAGATGAATTAATAAAAACATATATAAAAGCAATTGATAATTTTATTGTGTATAGGCCAAAGTTTGGATTACATACCATTATTGCTGGATATCCATGGTTTTTAGATTGGGGAAGAGACTCTTTAATAGCTTTTGAAGGTTTATTATTAGTTACAGGAAGATATGATATTGCAAGAGAAGTTTTATTAACCATGATTAAGGATGTGAAATATGGTTTGGTGCCAAATGGGTATTCTGGATATGATAGTAGACCATTATATAATAGTGTAGATGCTTCTTTACTATTATTTGAGCAAGTTCAAAAATATTTAGAATATACGAAAGATTATAAATTTATTAAAGAAAAAATATATCCTAAAATGAAAGACATTATAAAAAACTATGTAGAAGGAAATAATGTTGACGGAAATAATATCTATTTAGATAATGATGGATTAATTGTTTCAGGAACTGACGATACACAAAATACTTGGATGGATGCAAAAATAGGAAATATAGCAGTTACACCAAGAAACGGAAAAGCAGTTGAAATAAATGCTATGTGGTATAATGCCAATATGATAATGGCAAGTTTAACTTTGAGAATTGGTGATTTATTACAAATAAAAAAATATAAAGACTTAGCAAAAAAATGTAAAAAAGCATTTGAAGAAAAATTCTATAATGCAAAAACAAAATGTCTTTATGATGTACTAGGAGATAGTAAAATAAGACCAAATCAGCTATTTGCTTTAAGTTTAACATATCCAGTAATAGAGCCAGACTCAGAAATGGCTAAAAATATCATCAATGTTGTAGAAAAGAAACTATTAAATCCTTATGGATTAAAAACATTAGCAAAAGGCGAAGAAAATTATGTAGAAGTATATGAGGGAGATAGTTTTAAAAGAGATAGTAGTTACCATCAAGGAATTACATGGGTATGGCTATTAGGTTTATATTATAATGCACTTGTCAATATGAAAGATAAAGCAAAAAATGAAGAAAAAGAAGCTTTAGAAAGTAAAATAGAAAAATTTGTAAACAAAACCGATAAAACATTTAAGAAAGAAATTAATGAAAATGGTTGTATTGGAAGCATATCAGAAATGTATGATTCTGTAAAACCACAATTGCCAAAAGGTGCCATTGCACAAGCTTGGAGTGTAGCAGAAGTGTTTAGGATTATCATGAGTAAAAGAGATTAATCAAATTGAGGAAATTTGGGGACGGACTCATTTTTCCCTTTTTGTCCTTTTGGGGACGTTTCTGTTTGGGACATTTTTTAACCACCGTATAAAAAATAAAAATAATATATCATAAATATTTATTACATTCCTCGGCTAGCATTACATCATAAAGAAAAATTAAAGGTATCTAATAGGCACTTCTCAAAGTAAATTTGAGATTCTCCTATTTGATACCTTAATTTTTTCTAATATGATTTCATTCACATTCTTCATCTCATAAATTTTTATGATATATTATTTTTATAACTACAATTTTTCAAAATGTCCCAAACAGAAACGTCCCCAAAAGGACAATTCTTATAAAATGTGTTGAATTTCAAAAAAATTATGATATAATGTGAACAGAAATTCGAAAGAAAACCAAGAAAGATTACTTTAGAGAAAGGAAAGAAAACATGAGAATATTAGGTGTTGATCCTGGCTTTGCAATCACAGGATATAGTATTATAGATTATATAGGAAATAAATTTCACTTAGAAACTTCTGGAGCAATATTAACAGAAGCACATACATCATTTCCATTAAGATTGGAAAAAATTAATAAAGAATTAGATGATATTATAAAAACATATAGGCCAGAAGCTATGGCAATTGAAGAATTATTTTTTAATAATAATGCAAAGACAGCAATTAATGTAGCACAAGCAAGAGGTGTTATTTTGATAACAGCAAGACAAAATAATCTAAATATATATGAATATACACCACTTCAAGTAAAACAAGCAGTAACAGGGTATGGAAGAGCAGATAAAATTCAAGTACAAAGAATGGTAAAGATGATTTTAAATGAAGAAAAATTACCTAAGCTAGATGATGTAACAGATAGTATGGCAATGGCCATTTGCCATGCACACTCATCAAAATTTTCACAAAAATTATAAGGACAGCGTGTGTTAACGAAATCATAGATTTTGACGCACAGATGTGAAGACTGTTTCACAGTACTTCACAAATATAAAAAGCTTAACCTTTTTGTATACGAAAAAATCCATATAAGGTTAAGATAGAAGCAAATTTTTTCTATACAATAAGAAAAATATGTATTAGTAAGATTTTAAATGCGGAGGTATTATGGTAAAGATAGAAGAATTAGAAAAAGAACTAAACCAAGGAATTTTAAAAAATATCTATATCTTATATGGTGAAGAACTATTTTTGTTAGAAAATGTATTAAAAAAAATAAGAAATATATTTGGCGAATGTATTAAAGGAATCAATTATATCCCAATTGATGATACGAATATTAGTGGAATTATATCTGATATCGAAACGCCAGCTTTTGGATATGAAAAAAAGTTAATCATTGCAAGAAATTCAGGAATACTAAAAAAAGAAGGAAAACGAAAAAATGCTGAATTGGCTAAGATAAGAGATAGATTAGCAGAATATTTAGAAACAGATAATAAATTAGTTGCAGAAAGTGTCATTTTGGTATTTGTCGAAGAAGATGTAGATACTAAAACAAATTTATATAAAACCATTGATAAATTAGGTATAGTTTGTCATTTTGAATATCAAAAACCAATTCAAATCGAAAAAAGGATGAAAGCTATTTGCAATGGATATAAGGTAAATATATCAGATGCAAATTTAAGATATTTTATAGAATGTTGTGGTACCAATATGCAAGAATTAATTAATGAAATTAGAAAATTAATTGAATATGCAGGAGAAAATGGAACCATTCAAAGAGAAGATATTGATAGCTTATGTATAAAAAAATTAGAAAGTGTCATATTTGATTTAACAGATAGTTTAGGAAAAAAGGAAACAGGTAAAGCCTTACAAGTTTTGAAAAATCTATTATATGCCAAAGAACCAATACAAAAAATATTAATTACATTATATAACCATTTTAAAAAGTTATATCTTACCAAATTAGCTGTAAAATATAACAAAGATATCATCACAATTTTAAATTTAAAACCAAATCAAACCTTTTTAGTAAATAAATATAAAACACAAGCAAGATACTTTGAAGAAAAGGATTTAAAAGCAATTTTACAAAAATTAAGAGATTTAGATTATCAGTATAAAATAGGGTTAATTGATTTACAAATTGGTTTAGAGTCTATACTTTGCCGATATTGTTCTGAATGAAGAAATAAAAATAAAGATATGAGGATAAATTATGAATCAACATGAAAAGGAATTATTAGAGAGAAATAAAAAACATTCAGAAGATATTGAGTTATAATGTATAATAAATCCCAATATTGCTAAAAATAAGGATAAGATTTTTTAGCAAAGGTGATTTTAAGATGAATTTAAAGAAAAATAAAAAGAAAATATTTATTGTAATTATCATGGGTATATTCATCATAAGTATAATTGCATATATATTTCTTAGAAACAGTGAAGTAGAAGCCTTATCAAAATATGGATCAAGAGGAGATGAAGTAACACAAATCCAAACTAAGTTAAAGAGATGGGGATATTATAATGGAAATATTGATGGAATATATGGTAGTCAAACACAAGAAGCTGTTCGATATTTTCAAAGAAAAAATGGATTAACAGTTGATGGAATTGCAGGACCCAAAACGTTAGCCGCAATGGGAATCACAAGTTCATCATCAGGTTCAACATCATCTTCTAGTAATAGTAGTAATGTTAATTTATTAGCAAGACTAATTCATGGAGAAGCAAGAGGAGAGCCATATACAGGACAGGTTGCAGTTGGAGCGGTTGTGATGAATAGAGTGAAAAGTAGCTCATTTCCTAACAGCATTTCAGGTGTTATTTACCAATCAGGGGCTTTTGATGCAGTTAGCGATGGGCAAATCAATTTAACACCAGATGCAACTGCCAAAAAAGCAGCTCAGGATGCCATTAACGGTTGGGATCCTACTTATGGAGCTATTTATTATTTCAACCCATCAACAGCAACAAACAAGTGGATATGGTCAAGACCAATGACAGTTACCATTGGAAGACATAGATTTTGTAAATAAAAATTTCTCATAAAAAAAGAAGAAGACGGCAATACTTTTTAGGGTACGCCGTCCTTTTCTGTGTGGTCATGCAACAAAATTACAGATATTCTTTCATATGTGGATTTAGCATGGGAGTCAAGCCAGAATCTCTAATAACGTTTTTCAGAAAACGAAGTAAAAGTGTTTCGTTAATTTCGTTCTTTTCTCTGACAACTACATAATTAAAGATACCAGACGTAAATACTCCGAAATATCCAACTATCTTTTTTTCTCCTGCAATCGCAATACGAAAGACATCATAGTCCTCGCGTAATGAAACCATAGGAAAAGACATCAGTTCAAAATGTTGCTCTTGTGATGGGGATTCAGAATTGAGAATAGGAATCTCTATTGATTGTTTAATCTCAACAGTTTTCTTTAAAACTTCCTTCGTTTTTTTCCGTCTTTTCTTTTTACCCATAATGTATACCACCTTCCTAAATTTTTTATATGAAGAAAGTATATCGGTAAAATCATATAAAGTTAATAAAAATATAAAAAGGATTTGAATACAAAGAAACAGTATGTTAGAATGAAGAAAGAAAAATGTATACCTTAAGAAGGGAATGAGATTTACATGATAGATTTAGAAAAAGATGTAAAATATATAAAAGGTGTTGGACCCAATAGAGTAAAATTGTTAAATAAATTAGGCATATTTACATTAAAAGATTTAATTACCTATTATCCAAGAACTTATGAAGATAGAAGTAAAACAAAAAATATTGCAGAATGTATAGATGGAGAAGAAGTATTAATTGAAGCATATGCAAGTGGAAGAGTGAGTGATGTAAGACTAAGAGGAAAAACTATGCAAAAATTAGTTATTCGAGATGAAACAGGTGTTGCAACAGCAGTTTGGTTTAACCAAAGTTATTTAAAAAATAAATTTGAACAAGGAAAGAAATATACATTTTATGGAAAAGTAAATAATACCTTTGGGAGAATTACTATTAATTCACCAGTTTTTGATGAAGAAGGAAAAACAGCTAACACAGGGAAAATTATTCCTATCTATCCATTAACATTTAGCTTATCGCAAAATACCATTAGAAGGATTATGGAAAATGCGATAAAAGAAGTAGAAGGAAGATTAGAAGAAACATTACCTGAATACATATTAAAAGAATATCATTTAGAAGGGATTAATGAAGCAACCAAAAGTATTCATTTTCCACAAGAATTCAAAGATTTTAATATTGCCAGAAATCGATTAGCGTTTGAAGAATTATTAACCATGCAATTGGCTTTATTAGAATTAAAAAATAGTTATATGAATGAAGAAAAAGGTATTTCATTTAGCAAAGATGTTCATATGTCAGACATTATTAATAAATTACCATTCCAATTAACAAATGCTCAAAGGAGAGTCTTAGAAGAAATTGATAATAATATGGAATCTGAAAAATCAATGAACCGATTATTACAAGGGGATGTTGGCTCAGGAAAAACCGTTATTGCCATGTGTGTAGCATATAAAGCGGTAAAATGTGGTTATCAAGCAGCAATTATGGCACCAACAGCTATTTTGGCAACACAACATTTAGAAAATTTCAAAAAGATATTTGATGAATTAGATATCAAATGTGAATTATTAATTTCAGCCATGACGAAAAAGAAAAAAACAGAACTTCTAGAAAGATTAAAAAATGGGGAAATCGATATTTTAATTGGAACACATGCTTTATTACAAGAAAATGTAGAATTTAAAAATTTAGGACTAGTCGTAACAGATGAACAACATCGTTTTGGTGTCAAACAAAGAACAACCATTGTAGAAAAAGGACAAAATCCAGATGTATTGGTAATGACAGCAACCCCAATTCCTAGAACATTGGCATTAATATTATATGGAGACCTAGATATTTCGATTATTGATGAATTACCACCAAACAGGAAAAAGATAGATACATTTGCAGTAACCAAAGGAATGGAAGATAGAATTAACAACTTTATCAAAGTACAATTAAAAGAAGGCAGACAAGCCTATATTGTATGTCCATTGGTAGAAGAAAATGAAGAATTAGATTTAAAATCAGTAGAAAAATTATATGAAAAATGTCAAATAGAAATCTTTCCAGAATATAGAGTAGAGTATATACATGGAAAAATGAAAGCTAAAGATAAAGATGACATTATGATGCGATTTAAAAATAAAGAAATTGATATACTAATTTCAACAACGGTTATTGAAGTTGGTGTAGATGTGCCAAATGCCAATATTATGGTCATAGAAGATGCCCAAAGATTTGGTTTAGCACAATTACATCAATTAAGGGGAAGAGTGGGAAGAGGAGAATATAAATCTTATTGCATTCTAAAATATGAAGGCAAAGGTGAAACGGTTAGAAAAAGAATGAAAGTTATGTGTGATACCAATGATGGATTTATTATTTCAGAAAAAGACTTAGAATTAAGAGGCTCTGGTGATTTCTTTGGAACTATGCAACATGGACTTCCAGAATTTAAAATTGCGAATTTATTTGAGGATATGAATATATTAAAAGTGGCACAAGAAGCAGCCATTAAAATTATCGATAAAGATCCAAAATTAGAAGAAAAGGAAAATGCAAGATTAAAAAGACTAATTAGAGATAAGTTTACAAAAAGGATAGAGATATGAGAAATAATCAAGTATTATTTCTCATATTCCATATTTGTAGAATTTTTAACAGGAGTAATATTATGTAGAGCATTGTAAGCTTCTTTAGGATAAGTCTCAGAAAATTTTTTCCAGATAGAGGCTTCTTGAACGTCTAACAAATCTTGAGCATGTTCTTGTCTAAGAATGTAGTTTGGATTACATATGTAACCAGTATCAGAATGAAAGTAACCATTAATCCAAATATTAGGAAGTGTACTTGCATATTTTTCAAATTTAACTGGATAAATTTTCATGCCTGATGTTTGTATATTAGAAGAAGGAGAATCTTTCTGCAACAAGCAATTTAAAAATAAATGAGCAGTTGAAGTATGAAGCTGAATATTTCTTAACAATTTTTTAGGAATACTGACAACAATAATAGCTGGATTGGTGATGGAAGCATGATAATGATAATTTTTAAAATCATTTTCAGTTTTTGGGAAAGATACAACCCTATCAATTTGTGCATTATATTCTTTTTTTAAGGAAATTCCATTTTGAAGAATAGAATTTGCGTGTTCTAAAGATGTTTCATGCAATAATGGATATGTTAAATCTAAAAAAAGATCGTTTTTAAAATTGTTATAATCTATATCAGAAATCATAAAAATACCTCCGTTTTTATTAATTTTATCATAAGTCTTTTAAGCATGTCTATAAAATAATTATATAAAGGAAAAATAATTTATGTATATTAAAAATAGAACTTTGTAAAAAATAAAAACAATTAACTGTAAAATATAAAAATATTGAAGCAGAAAACTTTAGAAACAATCAAAACTAAGGAGGAAAATGATGACAAAAGAAGCAGGATTTATCGCATTAAAAGAAGAAAGTGAAGCTCGGTCAATAGTAGCACAATTAGGATTATGTAGAGAATTAAAAGGAACATACATAATACAAGAATTTGTCATTGGAAAAAGAAAAGCAGAAAATTTAAGTGATGCAGAAGTAGAAATGGTTCTTAGTGCTTGGGAAAGTAGACATTATGTACCAAGAGCATTGATAAAACCCAGTGAAGAGATACAAATACTGGTGGATAATTTCAAGTTGACGAAAGAGGAAAAAGAAACAGACAAGGAGTATGACAGAAGAAAAGTGAAACATATTGAAAAATATGCAAAGACAATTCTTGCTTGAAAATGGAATAAGTCATTATTTTAGGCGTTAAGGTTATCTTAACGCCTATTGACTTTTTATAAAAAACATATTAATATATATCTATAAAATAAAGAAGGATGTTGATATGTATGTTTCAACTAATTATTAAATTAATTGGTTTCATAATGGTTTTAATAGGTGTTATTTTGATATATGATGCACGAATTATTACAAAAAGATTTTTTGGTTTTGGAGACCAAAATGAAGGCTCAAATGGATTAAAAATGATAGGATTTATATTAGCAATAATAGGTGGTTTGATAATCTATTTTTCTATGTAAAATTTATAAAAACTATTGACAATAAAAATAGATTTGTGCTAATATATTTATTGTTAGTTTATATATGCGGATGTGGCGGAACTGGTAGACGCGCTGGTCTTAGGAACCAGTGCCAACGGCGTGGGGGTTCGAGTCCCTTCATCCGCACCAAATGACGTTTCTGTTCGAACTTTTAATAGAATAGATAGATACAAAAATCAATCAGTAAAATGGTTGATTTTTGTATTTTGAGACAGTATAATATTAATAGCATTGATTTTAAAGAAAAAACATAAGGAGGTAGATGACTATGAAGCAAGATCTTTTAAAACTATGGAATTATCTATGTTTAAATACAAAAACTAAAAAGAGTGAATGTATCTTTGGTTTAGGAAGCATTCTGACTTTAGTGCCCCAAAAATGTGCTGAATTATATAAACAAGGATTGGGAGACTATATTGTATTTTCACGGGAATTGTGGTAAAGGAACACAAGGGGTTATAACAAAAACAGAGGCTGAAAGATTTTGCGATGTTGCCATTAGAGAAGAAGTACCAAAAGATAGAATTTTAATAGAACCTAAGGCTACTACAACTTATGAAAATTATAAATATACTAAAAAATTATTAATAAATAATCACTTAAATCCTAGTAGTTTTCTAATTGTTGGAAAACCTTATCAAGAAAGAAGAGCATTGGCAATTGCTGATATTGAATTTCCAAATAAAGAAGTTACAATAGCATCGCATAATATGACACTTGAGGATTATTTAGAATATGTAAAAAATGACCAACTTATGAAAATAGAAGATGTTATAAATGAAATGGTTGGAGAAATTAGTTTGATTAGATTGACACCATCTTATGGATTGCAGAGTAAACAACAAATTCCAGATGAAGTAATGCAAAGCTATCATCATTTAGTTGAGATGGGATATAATCAATATAATTACAAGGAAAAAACAGTTCGCAGTTTTATAGATGTCATGATAAAAAAAGGTTTAGAACAAGAAAAAAATGAAATGGAATTATAATATAGTAGTAAAGAATAGTAGGTTGTATTTTTACAATTTTATATAAAAAACAGTATAAGGATTCGTTAAATAGATGGGACATGAAAATGTTACATCTATTTATATGCTAACTTTTATATTTTTAATAATTCTAATTAATTTTTCTTCATTTTCAAATAAAAGTTTTCATATCTTTCGCAATTGATTAAATTCTGGATTTATTTTTCTTTTATTCCTATTAATATCAACTACTGCTTTCATATTATCTATTAACAATTGTTTAGGTACACCATTGAAAAATTTAAATGTTGTCATTAAACATCTTTCTACATCTTCTTTTGTTTTCGTTTTACTATATACAAAATCATGTAATCCGGAATATCTTAAAGTTGCAGGAAATACAATAAACTCAAATACCTCTCCATATTTACTTTCATTCTTATATCTTCTTTCCAATCAAATTGCAATTGTTCTCCTGGTTCTGTTTCATATCTTAGATGAACTTTTTGATTTTTACTATGAAATAAAGTGCTACTTTTTTAATTTTTTTATCAATATATAAATGTAAGATATCTTAAATAAGGAGTTTAGATCTAAATTGGAAAAGGGAAAGAAAATACAAAAATATATCAATAATCATGAAATAGAATTGGAAAAGATAATAAAAAAATATAGTGGGTATGTTTATAAAATCATTAGAAATATGGCAAGTTCATATTTGTCAGATGAAGATGTGGAAGAAATAATATCAGATACTTTCTTTATCTTATGGAAAAATAGAGAAAAATTAGATAAGGAAAAAATATTAAGTTCATATATTGCAGGAATTGTAAGGAACTTAGTGAGGGAAAAAACAAGAGTCATTAATATTCATGCAGATATTTTAGATTATGAAAATATTCTTGAAGATGGTCGAAAAATGGACATGATTTACGAGGAAAGAGAGAGAATTTATATTATTGAAAAAGTTTTAAAAACAATGAAGGAAGAAGACAGAATGATATTTCATTTATATTATTATTCATCTATGAAAATAAAAGATATTGCAGATAAACTAGATATAACAGAATTTAATGTGAAGTCAAGATTATATAGAATGCGAAAAAAGATAAAGAAAGAATTAGAAAAAGGAGGATATAGTCATGAAGGATAAACAAACAGAAAAAATACTAGAAAATGTTAAACAAAAGATAGCTATATCCAACTTTGAAGAGGAAGAGAGGTTAGATATGAAAAATACAAGAAAAAGTGTGTTTAAAATTGGTATTGCTGCTTGTTGCGTGCTAGTTTCTATGACAGGAATTGTTTTTGCGAAAGATATAGGAAATTTTGTCAAGAACCTGTTTGGAAAGAATACAAGTGATGGAGTAGATACAGCAGTTAATGAAGGATATGTCGCAAATGTGAATACAGAATATCAAAAGGCAGAAGGAATTGAGATTAATGTAGAATCACTTATCATGGATGATTTTAATTTTGCTATGAATTTTGATGTTAGGTTAAGTGAAGGATATTATATTGATGAATTTGAAAGAGTAGAACTTAGTGATTTGATAATAACAGATGAAACAGGAAAAATCGTATTTAATACGAAAGATTCTATGACAGAAATAGAAGGTGGTTATGCAGGGGCATATAGTATGTTATCAACTAAAAAAAGTGATAATGAATTTACAATTTCCCTATCAGCAACAGGGAATACAGAGGCATTTCCTAAAAGTAAACATCTAACTGTGAATTTTACAAAATTGATAACATCTCAATATGTAAATGAACAAAGACAAGATACTGTATATGAAGGTGACTGGTCTTTTGAAGTAGATGTTCCAGAAGAGTTCTATAATAGAGAATCTGCTATATACAAAGTAAAAAGTTGTAATGTCGAAGGTATTGATATTAACCAAGTGACAGCAGTTGTATCAAACACAGCATTTAAATTGTCAATTCCAGAAATTTCAACAGATAAAATAGATTATGTATTATTAAAAGCAGATACTGTAGGCAGTATTTATGACAGAAGAGCACTTCAAAAAGAATATGTAGAAACAGAAGATGGAAAACGATTTGAAATAGCTGCTAGAAGTGATGGAGATGGTGGATATAGTGTACCAGAAGAGGGAAATAAAATAACAAATTATCATCAGACTTTTAATTTAACCAAATATAACGCAACTGACAAAATAACAGTGCATATGTTCACAAATAAAGGAGAAGAAATTATAATCGTGTTAGAAAAAATGTAATTGAAATACTAGGAAAAGATGACAAAACTGAATTTATTTGTTAAAATAGATATACAACAATTAAGTAGGAGGTTTATGATGTTATGAGAAAAAAGAAAAATTTTGGCGAAAGAAAACGGAGACGTAACATGCAATGGGTAAAAACGAAGGACGGAAAATGGGAACACGTAGATATGAATGATAGAATGTTGAGACATGAGATGGAAACTATAAACCAGGAAAAGAAATCATAACAGAAGGATAAGGAGATTGCAATGCAGTTATAGCAGAACAATCTCCTATCTTTTGCAATTTTATGTGAAGTGTAGTATAATAATAGTAGCATAACCTAAAGAGGTTTTGCGTAGGAACTGTTGACAACCTCCCGATTGGGAGAAAGGAGGAACAAAAAATGCCTTATATTGACACAGAGGAATATAAAAAGGCAAAAGAGGAAAGGGTGCGAGAATGCAGAGCATGGAAAACTACAAGACCTGAATGCAGGTATGGTGAACAGGCTTGTATAACGTGTAGCCGCCGGAAAGAATGCAAATATGGCGGAAGCAAATTTCTTGCATCTCTGGGGCTCTAAGTGAGGGGAGGGCATTTCTAGAAATGCCCTCTCTTTCTCTATTATATAGACTTGTAACTTTAAGCAAAATATTGTAAAATAATAAGGATAGGACTTAAAACCTTGTAAAAGTAGGAGGGAAAGATATGGAAATTGGATTTTATGCGGGAAGTTTTGACCCATTTACCAATGGACATTTACATGTTGTGACAAAATCAGCCAAACTATTTGACAAAGTCATCATAGGAATTGGTGTGAATCCAGATAAAAAAAGAAGATACGATAAAGAAATTATGAAAAATGCAATAGAAAAACTCCTTGTAAATAGAAATCTTACCAATGTGTCTGTGGTTTGTTATGATAACCTTTCTGTTGATGCAGCATTAGAACATAATGCAACATTGTTAGTAAGAGGGGTTAGAAATGGTATGGATTATCAATATGAAGAAACCCTAGCATCTATTAATGAAGAAATTTCAGGATTAGATACAATGTATATTAGAGCAGGAAGTTTAGGAAATATTAGTTCAAGTATGGTAATGGAATTATTACAATACGGAAAAGATGTATCAAAATATTTACCAGAAGAAATTATGGAAATTATTAAATAAGAGTGTTTTTTACGAATTTAAGAAATTTGATAAAAAATAACTCAAAAAAATCCAGATATAAGATTTTTTATATCTGGATCTTTTATATATTTTCACTCATTATTTTATTATATATTACTTCAATAAAAGCATCCATAGTTTCTTGTGTATAGTCATTATCAAAAATAAAATCAAATGATAATTTAGAATAATTTAAAGTAGCAGATTCTCTTTTTTCAAGATATTCCTCAGAAATATGATCTCTTTCTAATATTCTTTTCTTTCTTATTATATCATCAGAAGTAACTAATATTTTGATGTCACACATATCCCAGAATTTTACCTTAGGAAGCAAAGCCCAATCAAAAACAAAACATTGTTGCTTTTGCAACAGGATTCTATCTAGTTCTTGTTCCATATATTCCCATGTAATATCTGTTAAAATTTGCATTTTATCTGTATCACTAAATACAATATTACCTAATTTTTTTCTATCAATATTTCCATTTTCATTTAATAGCTCATTACCAAATACATTACAAAGTTTTTTAGCAATGATAGGATCTGAAGTGGCTTGGTGTCCGATTTTATCAATGTCAACATATTGCCCATCTAATTTTTGAGCCAGTGTTGTTGCGATGGTAGATTTTCCAGTTCCTGTTTTACCAGTAATTCCAATCAATTTCATATTGAAATCCTCCTTAAATATTTAGAAAAATTATATCATCTCAAATAGAAAAATGCAATAAATGAAAGAAATGAAAAGAAAATGGCAAAGAATTATCAATTTTTCGCTAAAAACCTTGTAAAAAGTTAAAAAATATAGTATTATATTAGGGTAGAATATGAAAGGAGAAAACCGATGGAAAAAAGTTTTAGTGAAAGTTATAAAGAAGCGGGCGTAGATGTAACAGCAGGATATAAAGCAGTAGAACTAATGAAGAAAAGTGTGCAAGAAACATATACAAAAGGAGTTATGTCAGACCTTGGAGGATTTGGGGGTCTTTTTAAGTTAGATATAAGTGAAATGAAGGAGCCTATTTTAGTGTCAGGAACAGATGGTGTGGGAACGAAACTAAAATTGGCTTTTTTGCTTGATAAACATGATACCATAGGACAAGATTGTGTAGCAATGTGTGTAAATGATATTGTTTGCTGTGGTGCAAAACCATTATTTTTCTTAGACTACATATCATTATGGAAAAATATTCCTGAAATGGTAGCAAGTATTGTAAAAGGTGTAGCAGATGGATGTAAAAAAGCAGGATGTGCATTAGTTGGAGGAGAAACAGCAGAAATGCCAGGACTATATTCTGATAATGAATATGATTTAGCAGGATTTAGTGTAGGAGTTGTAGATAAATCAAAAATTATCAATCCAGATAATATACAGGAAGGAGATGTAGTTATTGGACTAACATCTTCAGGAGTTCATTCAAATGGATTTTCTTTAGTTAGAAAAATATTTAATGTAAATGAAGAAAATTTAAGAGAATATAGAGAAGAATTAGGAATGACATTAGGAGAAGCATTATTGACACCAACCAAAATCTATGTAAAACCAGTTTTAAAATTAATAGATGAAGTAACAGTAAAAGGGATTTCTCATATAACAGGTGGAGGATTTTATGAAAATATGCCAAGAATGTTAAATGACAATGTTTCATTAGAAATTCAAAAAGATACATATCCAGTACCAGAAATCTTTAAATTAATCCAAAAAGAAGGAAACATTCCAGAAAGAGATATGTATAATACCTTTAATATGGGAATTGGTATGGCAATCATTGTTCCAGAAAGCGATAAAGAAAAAGCATTAAAAATATTAGAACAAGAAGGTGAAAAAGCCTATGTAATTGGAAAGGTGGTTAAAGGAAACAAGGAAATAAAAGTAATATAATTAAACTTACGTTTATAAATATAATAAATCATTACCAAAATAAAGGAGGAATTATTAAATGGTAAGAAGAATTTATGTTCAAAAAAAACCAGGATTTGATGTAGAAGCAAAAGGAATCCTAGAAGATTTAAAAGAAAACTTACAGATAAAAGGATTAGAGCAAGTGGTTATCTTAAACAGATATGATGTATCTGGAGTGGATGAAGAAAGTTATAACAAAGCAAAAACAACCGTATTTTCAGAACCACAAGTAGATGACTATTTTGATGAAACTTATACATTTGAACAAAATGACAAAGTATTTGCAGTAGAATATTTACCAGGACAATTTGATCAAAGAGCAAACTCATTAGAAGAATGTTTACAAATCATCAGTGGAGGAGAAAGACCAACTTGTAAATCTGCAAAAGTATATATCTTAAAAGGAAATCTTTCAGATGAAGAACTAAAAACGATTAAGAATTATTTAATTAACTCAGTAGATGCCAGAGAAGCAAGTTTAGAAAAACCAGAGACATTAGAAGATAAATTGGCAGAGCCAGAAGATGTCCAAGTTGTAGATGGATTTATTCACATGACAGATGATGATACAGAAAAATTCTATGAAAAATATGGTTTTGCTATGGATATTGCAGACTTAAAATTCTGTCAAGAATATTTTAGAGATACAGAAAAAAGAGATCCAACCATGACAGAAATGAAGATGATTGACACATACTGGTCAGACCATTGTAGACATACTACTTTTCTTACCAGATTAGAAGAAATTGACATTGAATGGGATTTATTAAAAGATATATATGGAAAATATATAGAATCTAGAAAATTTGTATATCAAGATAGAAAAAAAGATATTTCTTTAATGGATGTTGCAACCATTGTTGCAAAAGAATTAAAGAAAAGAGGAGTCTTAAAAAATCTTGATGAATCAGAAGAAATCAATGCTTGTAGCATTAAAGCCAATATCATGGTAGATGGAAAAGAAGAAGAATATTTAATCATGTTCAAAAATGAGACACATAACCACCCAACTGAAATTGAACCATTTGGTGGAGCAGCTACTTGTTTAGGAGGAGCGATTCGTGACCCATTATCAGGACGTGTGTATGTATATCAAGCAATGCGTGTAACAGGTTGTGGAGATCCAAGACAAACGATTGAAGAAACATTACCAAATAAATTACCACAAAGAAAATTGACAAATGAAGCTGCAAGAGGATACAGCTCTTACGGAAACCAAATTGGTTTAGCAACTGGACAAGTTGCCGAAATCTATCATCCAGGATATGTAGCAAAACGTATGGAAATTGGAGCATTAGTCGGTGCAGCACCATCTAAAAATGTTATTAGATTAAGACCAGAGCCAGGAGATAAAGTCGTTCTACTTGGTGGAAGAACTGGTAGAGATGGCTGTGGAGGAGCAACAGGTTCATCTAAAGCACATAATAGTGAATCATTAACAAGCTGTGGTGCAGAAGTACAAAAAGGAAATGCACCAGAAGAAAGAAAAATTCAAAGATTATTTAGAAATCCTGAAGTAACCAAATTAATTAAACGTTGTAATGACTTTGGTGCTGGTGGTGTATCAGTAGCTATTGGAGAATTAGCAGATGGATTAGAAATAAACTTGGATAAAGTACCTAAAAAATATGAAGGATTAGATGGTACAGAGCTTGCTATTTCAGAATCACAAGAAAGAATGGCAGTAGTTGTTGCAGATAAAGATGTAGAAAACTTTATCAATTTAGCAGAAAAAGAAAATATTGAAGCAACAGTTGTAGCCAAAGTTGTAGAAGAACCAAGAGTAAAAATGTATTGGAGAAATAAAGTCATTGTTGACCTATCAAGAGAATTCTTAAATACAAATGGTGATGTAAAAAATGCCAATGCAAAAATCACAAAACCGTTAGATGCAGAAAACTATTTTGAAAATAAACAAGTAAGTGACATAGAAAAAACATGGAAAGAAACCATTACAGATTTAAATTGTTGTTCACAAAGAGGATTAGTAGAAAGATTTGATAGTACAATCGGAGCCAATACCGTTATTATGCCATTTGGTGGAAAATATCAATTAACACCAGCAGAAGGAATGGTAGCAAGAATCCCAACATTAGAAGGATATACAGATGCAGGAACAATTATGACATATGGATATAACCCATATATTGCAAGTTGGAGTCCATTCCATGGAGCTGTATATGCAATCGTAGAATCTGTTGCAAAATATGTAGCACTTGGTGGAGATTACAAAAAAGCATATTTAACATTACAAGAGTACTTTGAAAAATTAAGAAATGAGCCAGAAAGATGGGGAAAACCATTAGCAGCATTACTTGGAGCATACTATGTGCAAGAACAATTACAAATTGCAGCAATTGGTGGAAAAGATAGTATGTCAGGTTCATATAATGAGCTAGATGTACCACCAACATTAGTATCTTTCTGTATCGGTGATGTAGACACAACAAAAGTAGTTTCAAATGAATTCAAAAAAGCAAATTCAAAAGTATATGTATTAAAAACAAAAATGGGAAAAGAAAATATC
This sequence comes from uncultured Clostridium sp., assembly GCA_946486515.1. Classification (GTDB taxonomy): domain Bacteria; phylum Bacillota; class Clostridia; order TANB77; family CAG-508; genus CAG-269. The sequence continues at coordinate 1,367 of CAMLUB010000007.1, read as the reverse complement.
ATTGATTTTGACGATTTAAAAGAAAACTTTGAATTGGTACATAAATTAATCAATGATGGAAAAGTTTTATCATCAAGTACAATCAAAAATGGTGGAATTGCAGATGTTATCACAAAGAGTTGTATCGGAAATAAGATTGGATTTAAGTTTAACAATACAGATGATTTATTTACACCACTATATGGTTCATTTGTTTTAGAAGTAGCAGAAGATATAGATAATGCAAAATTAGAATTATTAGGAACCACAACAAGTGAGAAAGTAATTGCTGTTAACGAAAATGTTGTATTAGACTTAGAGAAATTAATCAAACTTTGGGAAGAGCCATTAGAAAAAGTATTCCCAACAAAAGCGAAACAAAAAGGTGAAGCAAGAAATATCTTAAGTCAAAAAGCACCTACAATTACAAGAAAATTACCAATTATAAGACCTCATGTCTTTATACCAGTATTCCCAGGAACAAACTGTGAATATGATTCTGCAAAAGCATTTGAAGATGCAGGTGCAAGAGTTAGTACAGTTGTATTTAAGAACTTAAAACCACAAGATATACAAGATTCTATTGAGTTATTTGCAAAAGAAATCGAAAAAGCACAAATCATCATGTTCCCAGGAGGATTTAGTTCCGGAGATGAACCAGATGGTTCAGGAAAATTCATTAGTAGTATTTTCAGAAATCCAAAACTAAAAGATTTAATCCATAAACATCTATATGAAAAAGATGGATTAATGTTAGGAATTTGTAATGGGTTCCAAGCATTAGTAAAATTAGGATTATTACCATATGGAGAAATTAGAGAAATGGATGACACAATGCCAACTTTAACATTTAATACCATTTCAAGACACCAATCAAAAATGGTAAATACAAAAGTCGTATCAAAAATGTCACCATGGTTTAGTGAAGTAGAACTAGGAGAAGAATTTACAGTTCCAATTTCACATGGAGAAGGTAGATTTATTGTTTCAAAAGAATTAGAAGAACAATTAATTGCCAATGGACAAATTGCTACACAATATGTTGATTTTAATGGAAATGCAACATATGACATTGACTTTAACCCAAATGGTTCAATAGATGCCATTGAAGGTATTACTAGTCCAGATGGTAGAATCTTAGGTAAGATGGGACATTCAGAAAGATGTTATAGAGATATCTTGAAAAATATGCCAGGTAAGAAAGATCAAAAGATTTTTGAAGCAGGGGTTAACTATTATAGATAGTTGAAAAATAATTGCGTTTTGGCGTTGTTAGACGAACCAAAAAATCAAATCAACGTGCAAAAAGCACGCCTCATTGATTTTTTAATTCGTCTGCCAGCTACTGCATACTGACCTTGTAACAGGCAAAGCCTTAACAAGCTCAG
>CAMLUB010000006.1 GCA_946486515.1 uncultured Clostridium sp. | reverse complement strand
AATCTTAAAAAAATATAACATAACATCCCTGGAAGGTTGGTTAGGTCTGAACTGTAACGACTACAAATTTCCATCTTTTCATTATAAAAATTTTCAGCTATTTTATTCTTGTGCTAATTCTATCAATTTGTCTAACAATTCATGATATTGTATCCCTAGTGCTTCAAATAATTTTGGATACATACTAATTTTTGTAAATCCTGGTAATGTATTAATTTCATTAATATAAATCTGATTTGTTTTATCTTCTACAAAGAAATCGACTCTTGATAGTCCCTTTCCATCAATTGCTTTAAAAGCCTTTATTGCTAATTTTCTGATTTCATTTGAAACTTTTTCATCTAAATTTGCTGGTATCAATGTCTTTGAATCTTGATTTTGATATTTTGCATCATAGCTATAAAATTCATCAGCAGGTTTTATTTCTCCTACCCCAGATGCAATAACATCATCATTTCCAAGTACTGCACATTCTACCTCTTGCCCAACAATGCCTTTTTCAATTAAAATCTTTTTATCAAATTTTCCTGCATATTCTATATACTCTTTTAATTCTTCTCTATTTTTTGCTTTATTAATTCCTACACTTGAACCAGAATTGGCTGGTTTTATAAATACTGGAAAGTCAATTTCTTTTTCAACAATATCTACTGCCTCTTCTAAGGATACTCTTTTTTCATTAAATTTTTTATCTATATATGTATATTGGTCTTTATATTTTTTCAAATATATATATGGAGCTTGGCAAATATTTGCTTTATCAAAAATAACCTTTGTATAAGCTTTATCCATTCCCAGACTTGATGCTAAAACACCACAGCCAACATATGGTTTCTTTAACATTTCAAATAATCCTTGAATCGTTCCATCTTCTCCATATAATCCATGTAATACTGGGAAAAGAACATCTAATGTTTCTAGATATTTCATTATGTTTTCTATTTCATTCATATGATCCATATTTTTATTAATTTCAATATTTTCTAAATTGTCATATTGATACCATTCTCCACTTTTTGAAATATAAATTGGAAAAATTTCATATTTGTTTTTATCTAAATTTTTAAAAATAGAGTTTGCTGACATAACAGAAACTTCGTTTTCTGTTGACATTCCGCCAAAAATAAGTCCTAATTTTATTTTCATAATAAAATCCATTCCTTTCTTACTTTCCATTAAAGGCACACATAGTTATGAAATTTAATTCTTTCAAACTATTCTCTCTTTTGTTTTTATCATAATACATATTTTAATCATTCAATTCTTTACTGATATTCTATTTTTATTTTTTCTGCTATATCAAAAAATCTCATACCATTTGATGCTTTAAATAATATCACATCTTCTGCTTGAATCATTTGTTTTAATAATTCTACTATATCTTCTTTATTTTCAAAATAATATATATTGTTTTCATTAAATCCATTTTCTTTTGCAGATTCCACTATATATTTTGCATTTTCTCCACTACAAATTAACATATCTACTTTATTTTCACATACAGTTTTACCAATTTCTTTATGTAATTTTTCTGCGAATTCTCCTGTTTCTAATATATCACCTAATACAGCTATTCTTCTATTTGCCTTCATCTGACTCATATAAGATAAACTTGCCTTCACAGATTCTACACTAGAATTGTATGCATCATTAATTAGCTTAATACCATTTTTTAATTCTATGATTTCCATTCTATTTTTCGTAAGAGAAAATGTTTCGATTCCTGTTTTTATATCATCATTTTGTATGTCTAATAATTCTCCTACTGCAATGGCACATAAACTATTTAATACAAAATGTTCTCCTCCAACAGGAACTTTTATTGTCTCATTTCTATTGTTTAAGTTAATCATGTACTCACTACCATCTTCATACAATTGAATGTCTTTTGCTTGTATATCACTTTTTTCATTGATTCCGTATGTTTTTATCTTTATTTTATCTTTATTTTCTTCATACCATTTATGTAATAAATCATTATCATTGTTAATTACCATATATGGATTTTTCGCACCATCTAATATTTCTAATTTTGCTTTTAATATATTTTCTCTTGACCCTAGATTTCCTATATGTGATGTACCTATATTAGTGATAATACAAATATTAGGTTTTGCTATTTTAGCTAATAAATGGATTTCTCCAAAGTGATTCATTCCCATTTCTAATACAAATGCTTCAACATCATTTGGTGCATTTAATATGGTAAATGGCATTCCAATATTATTGTTATTATTTCCTATTGTTTTACATATTTTATACTTTTGTGCAACAACATTTGAGACTAAATCTTTTGTACTTGTTTTTCCTACACTACCCGTAATGGCTATGACAGGTACATTATATATATCTCTCTTATAGCTTGCTAATTTGTATAATGCTTGTAAAGTGTCTTCTACTTCTATAATGACTTTGTCTTGATATGTTTCTATATCCTGTTCATCAAATTCAATATTTTGAACAATGACTCCCATTGCACCATTATCTAATGCTTTCTTCCAAAATACATTTCCATCAAAATTTTCTCCTTTGATTCCTATGTATATGTCTCCCTCTTTGATTGTTCTTGTATCTTTGGAAAATGTTTTACATACTATATTTTCATTTCCTGTAATCAATTTTCCACCTGTGCATGTTACTATATCTTTTATAGTTATATCTTTCATTTTTTCACCTCGATATCTTTTTAGAATTATATGATAAAAATTTCTTTTTTGCAACTATATAAAAATATGGATAGAATTTTTTTCATTCTACCCATATTTTCACTATTCTACTGCTCTATTTGCTATTTCGATTGCTTTTGAAACAATATTTCCACAATCTTTAGAAGAAACATTTCCCCAGCTTCCTCCGTCTTTTTTGACTTGGTCATATACTCCTAATTCTTTTGCAATTTCTTCTCTTAAATTTTCAGAAATTAAATGACGATTTCTAGACATAATTTCCTCCTAAAAAATTTAAAATTATAAAACTGTATATACAACTTTATATGTTTAGTATTCTCTTTTTTATAGAAAATTATTTTAACAAAATTTTTATGTTTTTCCTTTTTATTATATGGAAAAATTTGCTTTTTCTATTTTATAAATTTTATGTGAAGAATATATAATTTTTCGACTAATTATGATATAATAAGAAAGGCATGCGTTAACGAAATCAAAGATTTCGACGCACAAATGTGAAGACTGCTTCGCAGTACTTCACAAATATAGGAAGCCTAACCTTGTTGTATACGGAAAAATCCACATAGGGTCAAGATAAAAGTCGATTTTTCTTTTGAAAATAAAATATTAAATTTTTATTTTCACTTTGAGCCTAAGTAACTTAAAGTTTCATATTGTTTCCTATACAATGAAAAAGACATTTAAAAAAGGAGAATTTTATGGACAAAAAAAATATGGAATTGGAAAAGCCAATAGATAAAGTAACTTTATTGGGTATAGAATTACAACCTAAAGAAGAAGTAAATAATAAAAAAGAAACATCTCATTCTCAAAAAAAAGTATCTACTGAAAAGAAAAATTCTCTTTCTAAAGAATACATAAACACAGAGGAAAAAGACTCTTATTCTGAAGAAGAAACTAATACTGCAAAAAGCGATTTTCTTTCTCAAGAAGAAACAAACAATAAACATAAATCATTTTCTCCTAAGGAAGAAAAGACTATTGAAAAAAGAGAATTTCATCCAGTGGAAAATTATCATCCTGAAAATGATAGACATTTACATTCTACAGGTATACGTATTTTTGGATTTAGTATTTTACTTTTTATCATTTTACTATGTATTGCATTTTTGATTTTTACTTTTATAAATAATAAAAATGAAAATATTATTTCTGGAATTCATATAAAAGGTGTTGAAGTTTCTGACCTATCAACAGAAAAAGCAAAAGAAACAATACAAAATTATATTAATGAAAATCTACCAGAAAATATCAATTTAGTACATAATGATTATGAAACAAGCATTCCTTTATCTGCACTTAATGTAAGTTTTGATATTGATTCTGCCGTTGAACAAGCATATGAAACTGGCAAATCTGGTAATATATTTGAGAACAGTTTTATAGCTTTAAAAACATGGATAAATCCTATAGATATAGAACTTTCAGCAACATTAGATGAAGAACAATTAAGAACTGCTTTAAATGATATTTCATCTAAATTACCTGATACAGTTATTGAGAGTGGTTATTATATAGAAGGTAATGATTTAATTGTTACAAAAGGATCTGAAGGTAATGTTGTCAATGTGGATCAAATGTGCACATATATAAAAAGTGGTATTTCAAATTTAACATTAAAAAATAGAACTTTAGATATTGCTACCGTTTCTAAACAACCTTCTGCAATTGATATAGAAAAAATATATAACGAAATATATAAAGAGCCTGTTGATGCTTATTATACACAAGATCCATTTGCTGTTTATCCATCTGAAAATGGTTTAGATTTTGCTATTTCCTTAGATGAAGCAAAAGAAATGTTGTTAGAAGACAAATCTGAATATGTCATACCTTTACAAACTTTATACCCTAATGTAACAACAAATATGATTGGTACAGAAGCATTTCCAGATATGCTTTCAACATATTCAACTAGATATTCTACAAGTGATAGAGATAGAACAACCAATTTACAACTTGCCGCTTCAAAAATTAATGGTACAGTTGTAATGCCTGGTGAAACATTCTCCTATAACCAAGTTGTAGGAGAAAGAACAATTGCTGCAGGCTATAAAGAAGCTCCTATATATGTTGAAGGAGAAGTTGTCGATGGCTTAGGTGGTGGAATTTGCCAAATCACCTCTACATTATATAATGCTGTTTTATATGCAAACTTAGAAATTGTAGAAAGAAGTAATCACCAATTTGTTCCATCTTATGTCAAAGCTAGTAGAGATGCTACAGTTGTATATGGTTCCATTGATTTTAAATTTAAAAACAATAGAAATTATCCAATCAAATTAGTATGTTCTGTATCTGGAGGCATTGCCAAATTCGATATATATGGTTTACGAACAGATAATGAATATGAGGTTGAAATATCTTCATATGTCACTGGAAGTACAGCTAATTCTACTTATTCAGAAGCTTACAGAATCTTAAAGCAAAATGGTCAAGTGGTTAGCACAGAGCTATTATCTAAAGATGTATATAAAAGACATTAAAGTTGCCAAAGGGGACGTGCCTTTTTGGCAACCTTTCATCTAATTTTTAGGACGATTTTGATGGATTTTGTGGACGGACTCATTTTCCCCTTTCTTTGAAGTTGAGAAATAAAAAAATATAGAATATAAAAAAGGGAAAAATGAGTTTATCCACAAAATCCTTAACATCCCACAGAATTTCTCAAACAGAAACGTCCCAATTGGTCTTAAGGTTGCCAAAAAGGCACGTCCCCTTTGGCAACCTTTCACATTTTACATGGTTAATACACCATTTCCTGTGTCTGTTATGATTAATATATCTTCTTCTCTTCCATTTTCTGCATTGATATATAATAAAAATTCTTTATCATTTACTTTTCCTTTAAATTCATAACATAATATCTCTGTTTGCCATTCTGTTGGAATGATTGCCATTCCTTCACTAATTAATTCTAATTTTGGATTTAAATTTTCTTTTGCTTGTTCACTTGTAATTTGTATATTACTGATATCTCTTTCTGTATGATTATTCAAATATCCTGTTGTTTCAACCCCTAATATCTCTCCATTGTCTAAAGCTACCTTGACTTTTATTAAGTCTGGATATACAATGACATCATCTTGTTTGTATGCATAGTTAATGGTTGTAATTCCTTCTTGTGTGATATAATAAGTTTCTTGCATACTACTAAATCCTCTGTTTTCTAAAAATTCTTTTCCTTTTTGCGTTGCCTCTTCTTGTGATAAAATTTCTGCATTTACTTCTCTATTGGTATTCATATAGATAACATGTCCACCTTTTTGTGAAATAGAAATATTGATATTTTCATCATTATTTCCTGTAATTGAAAATGTATATGCAGGAATGGTTGCATTTTCAGATAGTCCCAAGCTAGATATTTCTTTTATTTTATCTTTTCCTACAAATTTTTCTATGAGTCCTTTTGCTGTACTTTCATCAATCTCTTCTCCAGTTAATCCTTTTTTCTCTGTACTTGTCATATGTTCTGAATAAGCCCCATCATAAATTAAACCAGAATATTCATGAAAGTTTTCCTCTAAATTACTAAAACTTTCTTTTGATATATTATCTACTTGTTGTGCAAATGCTACTGTCCCCTTCTTTGTTAACTCTCCCCATTCAAATCTTCCACTATTTAAATCTTCTGATAACTGGTTTAATGTGTTTTCTAATTCTGTACTATATGAATGTAATTCCTCAAGATTTGTTAAATCCTCTTCTGTTAAACTTTCATTATATATATTTTTCCTAGATAAGGAATAACTATAATCACTTACTTGATTTAAAAATTTCTCCGTATTTTCTAGTTCTTGGCTTTCTACTGGTAACATACTTAAATAACTTTGTGCTAAATTTGCTTCTCTCCATAAATTGGTTAACGTTTCTGCCCCATGTTCTGGTGTTGTAGAAATTAATGATTTTGCTAAATATGTTTCTACATTTTGCACATAATCCACTAATTCATAAAATGCCATATTATAGGAATTTTCTGATGCTTGCCTATATTCTCTTTGTTTTTTATATAAAATAAATCCCAATATCGCCACAACTATTAAAAGAACAACAATGATACTAAACATATGCCCTTTTTTTAATCTCTCTTTCCATTCTACTAACTTATTCATTCAGTTTCTTCCCTTCTTCCTATTTTTTATATCCATATATAAAACTCTTTAAATTCTTTAGTGTATATTTTATTATTTAGAAAAATCAAATTTTATCTTTCTATATATGAACTTTTTCTAAATGATACTATTCGGCTTTTTATTTACAAAATCTATGTTTTCCTATGGTAATCACATGAGGTCTTGACCATATCCAACCATTGGTTGCTGTATCTGGATTAAAATAATATACACAACCTCCTGTGGGATCCCAACCATTTAAAGCATCTTGTGCCGCTTTATACACAGTTGAATTTTCATCTATTGGTGCATTTATTTGTCCATCTGCTACAGCTGTAAAAGCTCCTGATTGATAAATCACACCCGAAATAGAATTTGGAAATCGGGAATCTTTTACTCGATTTAAAATAACTGCTCCCACAGCCACTTGTCCTTCATATGGTTCTCCTCTTGCTTCTCCATTAATCGCTCTTGCCATCAACTGCACATCTGATGTGTGTGAACTTGCTGCATAACTGATATTTTGTTTTACATTATCTTTGCTAAAAGTGACAAACACAATGAATATGATTATCAATATCATAAATATACTTAAAATTTTAACAATATGTTGCAAACCATCACCTCATTCTATCTATATTTTTATTTTCACTTTGAACCTAAGTAACTTAAAGTTTCATATTGTTTTTTTTATATATTTCATAGTAATGAATCTTTAATCCATATATTTTATAATCTTATTTTTTCTTTTTTATAAAAATTTATTCCATTTTTTGAAATTTTATTGTATTTATGTTAAAATGGAACTGCAATAAGTTAATCATAAGAATGAATTGTTATAGTATAGAAGTGTGACCTATAATAACGAATGGTTAAAAATTAGCCTACTGAACTATAATAATGAATGGTTACAATTTAGCCTACTAAACTATAATAATAAAACCACTTTCTTTTGAAAATAAAATATTAATATTTATTTTCATTTTGAACCTAAGTAACTTAAAGTTTCATATTTTTTCTTATGATTGAAAAAAAGGAGAATAGTTTAAAAGAAATAAGTTTTCATAACTATGTGTGCCTTTAATGGGAAGCAAGAAAGGAATGGATTGTACCATGAAAATTTTAATATTTTATGCCTCTTATGGTGGCGGACATTTAAATGCTGCAAAATCTATACATGAATATTTGAAAAATAATTATAAAAATGTAAACTTAGATATTGAATTAATAGATTGTATGAAATATATCAATAAAGCAATAGAAAAAGTAACAACAAAAGCTTATAATGAAATGGCAAAAAAAGCTCCTTGGGCTTGGGGAAGAATTTATGCTGACTCTCAAAAAGGACCACTTGCTCATATTACTAGCAGATCAAATAAAATTATGGCCATTAAGTTACTAAGACTCTTAAGAGAAAAACAGCCAGACTTAATTATTTCTACACATCCTTTTGGAAGTCAAATGTGTAGTTATCTAAAAAGAAAAGGAAAAATTACTGCTAAAATTGCAACCATTATGACAGACTTTGCACCACATGACCAATGGTTAGTAGGTTCAGATTTTACAGATTATTATTTCGTGGCACATGAAAACATGAAAAAATATTTAAAAAGAAAAGGTATTCCTGATTTTAAAATATTTGCAACAGGAATTCCTTTATCTAGCAGATTTTTAGAAAATTTTAATAAAGAAAAGATCTTTAGGGAATTAAATTTAAATCCAAATAAAAAAACAATCCTATTTTTTGGCGGAGGAGAATTTGGCTTAGGAAAAACGAGAACAATTGAAATTTTTGAAGGATTCGTAAAATATTGTAAAAATATGCAAGTCATAGCCATTAGTGGAAAAAATGAAAAAATGAAATTTGCTTTTGAAAAAATTGTTTCTAAATATAATCGAAAAGATTCTATTTTGGTTTTTGAATATACTACTCAAGTTCCAGAATTTATGTATATTTCTAATTTAGTCGTAACAAAGCCAGGTGGATTAACAACAACAGAAAGTTTAGCATCTCATTTGCCTATGGTAATTATAAATCCTATTCCTGGTCAAGAAGAAAAAAACGCAAAATTTTTAGTAAAAAATGGCATAGCTATATGGATAAAAAAGGAAGATAATGTAGAAGAATTATTAGAAAATTTATTTTCACATCCAGAAACTTTAGAAATAATGAAAGAAAATACAAAAAAATTAGCAAAACTACATTCTACTAAAGATATCTGTGATATTTTATTAAAAAATTGTTAAAGTTGCCAAAAAGGCACGTCCCCTTTGACAACTTTGGCAATTTTTGCAACTTTTATAATTCTCTTCTTCCTTCTAAAGCTTTTGTAAGTGTAATTTCATCTGTATATTCCAAATCCCCTCCAACAGGTATTCCATGAGCTATTCTGGTTACCTTGATACCTAAAGGTTTAATTAATTTAGATAAATACATCGCCGTTGCTTCACCTTCGACCCTTGGATTTGTTGCCAAGATAACTTCTTTTACAGTTTCATCCATTAATCTTGCTAATAGTTCTTTTATTTTAATATCATTAGGTCCAACACCATTCATGGGAGAAATAGAACCATGTAAAACATGATACACACCTTTAAATTCATGTGTCTTTTCCATCGCAATGATATCTCTTACATCTTCTACAACACAAATAGAAGATGTATCTCTTTTGGGATTACTACAAATTGGGCATGGATCTGTATCAGAAATATTATAACATATACTGCAATATTTTAAATTTTTTTTAGCTTCTAAAATAGAATTTACAAATTCCTTTGTTTCCTCTTCTGAACTATTTAAAATATAAAAAGCTAGTCTTGCAGCTGTTTTATGTCCAATACTTGGTAATTTTTCAAAACTTTCTATTAATTTTTCTATTGATGGTGAATATAATGACATTTTGTACCTCCATTCATTGCTTTTATATTCATAATCCTCTTTCATTTTTTACATAAATCCTGGTATATTAAATTTTCCTAATTGGTCAGCTTGTGCACTATCTACTTTTCTTAATGCTTCATTCACACATGTTAAAATTAAGTCCTCTAACATTTCTACATCATCTGGATCGACAACATCTTTTTGTATTTTAATTTCTTTAATTACTTTCTCTCCTGATACTTTTACAGTTATGGCACCACCACCGGCTGATGCCTCAAAATCCTGGTTTGCTAATTCTGCTTGTGATTTTTCCATATCAGCCTGCATTTTTTTTGCCTGTTTCATTAAATTGTTCATATTCATTCCGCCAAATCCTCCCATTCCTCCTGGGAATCCACCTCTTTTTGACATAATCTCACATTCCTTTCTTTTATCAATATATTTTATTTAAGTTTATATAACTTCCTTATTATCATTTTGTTTTACTCTAATCCACATTCTGGTTATCATTTTGTTCTATTCTGATCCACATTTTGATTATCATTTTGTTTTATTCTAATTTACATTCTGATTGTTTTAAAATAACATATGTATACCCAAATAATAACAGCTGGTACAAACGACATTTTTAATATACTTATTCTATAACATGAAATGGTATATCAGATTCATTTGCAATCTCTTTTATGTTTGGTTCATTTGTTTCTTTTGGAATACTTATATTAGTAATATATTTTATATTCATTGGTTTTCCAGAAGCCATAGAAACTAAATTGGTTAATTCTTTTATATTTTCTGGCTTTTCTAGAACAGTTTTTCCAAATGATGTTAAACCATTAGGAAATTCTATCCCTACTGTCATATCATTGATTTCTCTAGCTTTTGTATTCATTAAATTTGTATATAGTACAATTTTTCCATTTTGTTTTAAATCCTTTACAATTTCTGGCCAATATTCCTCTACCTTACTAGAATATGTTGATGTTTCCATTTTCTTTGGATTACTCGTTGTTTTCTTTTCATTTTTTGACATTGGTTGCTTTTCACCACTGGATATATTATTATATGCCAATTTTACTTCTGTAGCAACTGGTGGTTGTCTATAATGATTTGCATTTCTTATATCATTTCTTAAATAATTTTCTATTTTTTCTATTCTTTGTTCTAGTCCAATATCTCCAGTTTGATGACAAACTGTTAATTTACTACAAAGTTTTATAATTCCTGCTTGAAAAATAATCGTTTTTTGTGTGGAAAATTTCATTTCATTTTCTAACTCCGAAAATGCATACACCAAATTAATTAATCTTTCTTTTTCAACCTTTTCTGAAATCTCTTTCACCTTTTGTTTTTCTTCTTCATTATATAATTCTATTTGATTGGTTGCTTTATACAATAAAATATCTTTTACATATTTTATCATTTCCCATAATAAGTTTGAAACATCCTTTCCCTCATCTAAAACTTTATTCACTGCAATAAGAGCTTTCTCCACATCATATTGAATAATGGCTTCTACAATATCATGGACATATACCATTTTAGGAATTCCAACTAAATCTTTTATTTTATCTTCATCAATTTGGTTTTCTCCATCTTGGATACATCTTTCTAAAATAGATAATGCATCTCTCATAGCACCTTCTGATAAAGTAGCAATCATGTGCATTGCTTCTATTGTAATTTCTATATTACTTTCTTTACAAACAATGTCTAATCTTTTGATAATATCTTCATTAGATATTTTTTTAAAATCAAATCGTTGACATCTAGATAAAATTGTTGCTGGTAATTTTTGTGGTTCTGTTGTTGCTAAGATAAATTTTACATGTTCAGGTGGTTCTTCTAATGTTTTTAGTAAAGCATTAAAAGCTCCTGTAGATAACATATGTACTTCATCAATAATATATACTCTATATTTTGCTTTTGTTGGCAAAAAATTCACTTCTTCTCTAATACTTCTGATATCTTCTACACTATTATTAGAAGCTGCATCCATTTCCACAATATCTGTTAAAGAACCTGTCATAGCTCCTTTACAAATTTCACATTCATTACATGGTTCACCATCTTTGGGATGTAAACAGTTAATTGCCCTTGCCAATATTTTAGCTGCTGATGTTTTTCCAGTTCCTCTACCACCATTAAATAAATACGCATGCCCTACGCGATTCGCCATAATTTGATTTTTCAACGTTCTGGTTATATGCTCTTGCCCCACCATTTCTGAAAATGTCATTGGTCTAAACTTTCTGTAAAGCGCTGTGTACCCCATAATTATCACATCCTTTATAACAGAAAAAAATGGTCCTATTATTTAATCTCTCTATGGAAAGTATACCACATAAAGATATCTACTTATTGCTGCTTCCTCCCGGACCTGACAAGATTCATAGGTCTTTATTGGATACTCTCCATACAAAGATTAAATAATATACCATTTGTATTATATACTGATTTTTCAATTTAATCAAGTAGTATTAAATAATAAATTAATTAAGTTACCGTTCAGACCTTAAGGGAAATGTGATACATGATATTTTTAAGATTCTCGGCTACCCTTCGATTCCCATTTAAGAAATTCTAAAGCAAAAACTATAACAATACCCGGAAACAGGACCCTTTATAGTTTTTGCTTAAGAATTTCTAAAATGACTCCGGTCGCATTCGAATTCTTAAAAATATCATGTATCACATTTCCCTTAAGGTCTGAACGGTAACTTAATTATGAATTCTTTTAAAAATCACATCATCCAAATTCGTCATTTCTGTAGAAGAATTACCTTCTTCTATTACATTTCCTATTGGTAATTCTGTTTTGATTTCTGCTTGATATTCTTTTCCACTCTCTAATGCAATCGTTAAATTAAATGTTAAATACATTTTTAACTCTTCTGCTGTGACACCTGCCTTTTTTAGTAATTCACTATGATGAATTTCCTCTTCATCAGATTGATATTTTGTCACATGATTGTTGGAACATCTAAAAGCAATCACACCACCTTGATTTGAAATTTTTAAATTTTTTAAATCTGATTTCACATCTCCTGTATATTCCAGACTTTGAATAATATCTTCATCATTATATTGAAATATGATGTTTTCTTCTTTTGCATCTGGCTTATACAATTGAACATTATCTTTATTCTTAGCTTCTATTTGAAAATTATCTACACGAACAGATTTTATAATTTCTGTTTTATCATATGCATCATTTTTATCAATATACAGATAAATATCATTTGATTGGTTTACATCAAATGACCACCTTGTATTTGTTTGCCCATCATCTATACCTTCTTGCGTACTAATAATTGCAATTTTGCTTAAATTAAATGGCATATTGGTTTCTCCCTCTACATGATATCGTAAAACTAACATACCTACGATAAATAAAATAACCACAATGATAACAATAATCATACAAATATGGAAACTTTTCATTTTAGTTAAACGTTTTAGTTGATCAATCATATTTTATCACATTCCTTCCTAAAGGCACAAATCCATTTTTTACGTTTCGTCAATCATTCTTTTTGCAATTTAACTTTTACATATATATTTCTATTTTTTTATTCTTCTTAATTCTTTAAAAAAATCTTTTAAAATTTTTTCACATTCTGTTTTCATTATGCCTGTTTCTACTTCTACTTTGTGATTAAATGGATAATCTTCAAATAAATTTAAAACAGAACCTGCTGCCCCTGTTTTTTCATCTAATGTACCTATATACAACTTTTTAATTCTGGAATTGATGATTGCTCCTGCACACATGCTACATGGTTCTAATGTTACATACATTTCGCAATCTAGTAATCTCCAAGAATCTAGTTTTTTACTTGCCTTTTGAATGGCAATCATTTCTGCATGTTTTGTAGTATCTTTTTTTGTTTCTTTTACATTATGTCCTCTTGCAACTACTTTTCCATCTTTTACAATCACACATCCTACGGGAACCTCTAATTTATCATATGCCTTTTTTGCTTCTTTTAGAGCTTCTTTCATAAATTTTTCTTCCATGTTTCCTCCAAATTGGTGTGCCTAGAGGGACTCGAACCCCCATCGGTCGCTTAGGAGGCGACTGCTCTATCCTGCTGAGCTATAAGCACATATATAAAGCATTATAATATATTGTTCAAAAAAAATCAATGTTTACTGTCTACAATTCACAGCTCACGTTATTGTTCGTTACAATTCAGACCTCATCATAAGGAAGGTAGAATAGCTTCTACCTTCCTTATGATGAGGTCTGAATTGTAACGAACAATAACGTGGGCTGTGAACTGTAAATACCCCTTGCTTGTAAAATTTAGAAAAAGTATTTAGTTATAAAAGTAATTGAACCCGTTTTATTGCATGAAGAAAAAGGAGCAACCTAAATTAATATCAATTCTGTTCCATTTTTTATTTGATTTTCTTTCACCGTCAAATTAATATTATATTCTTTTGCCGTAATTTTATCATACAACAAAGGCATTGTCGTAGGTCTATAATATCCACCACTACTTTCATTCACAATCTTAATTAACAACAAAATAACCTTATACACTTTCTTATTAATGGGAATCCAAAAATCATAATTTTCTTCTAATGCTGGAACATATAAACTTATTAAAACTTTATTCATTCTCTTCATCCTCTTTCATTTCTAAAAGTTTAATTTGGGTTGCCATACCATCTTTTATAATATATCCAAAACTACGACCACAATTATTAACTAACTCTTTTCTGCTTGAATTAATAGTTAATAAAAATTGTGTATCAATTCCGTTTCCTATCCATATACCATTTTCTTTTGATAAATAGTTTTTAAACCAATCATCAAATTCATGAGATTTTATTTTATTAACCGTTTCTACAATCACAATACTTTCATTATCTGTTTCTTCTAGCTGTTTTAACACAGAAATAAAATTAATACCAACATTTGCATATTCTGTTAAGAACTTATCTATTCCTATAAATACACAAATAGTATGCTCTTTATGATTTTGATTGATATTTTTTATAAATGTTTGGAATTGTTGTTTTATGTCTACCCCCCCATTGAGATGATAGTGCTTTTCCGCATCAAATACAACGATATTGACATTTTTTAATGCTTTTAATTCTTCCAAAAGATTTGCAGTATATTGTACAGCATCTTCCATATTTTTAGAAGTAATTAATGTAGCAAAATTTCTTTTAAAATTGTATAAAGAAACCTTTAGATTTTTTTTATGAATTCCCATTGGCACTTGTGTAATATCTTTAAGAAATATTTTTACACTGTCAAATGTCACTCTTTCTGGTAAAACAGGTATTGGTCTTGCTTTTGGCATAGGATGTTTTTGTAAGGTTTGTATCGTTTCTTTAATTTGTGCTGTATATTGTTCTGGCTCACAAATTTTAGCTGTTTGGAATTCATAAATTTGCCCATCATCCATTTCCAAAACACCTCTACCAAAAATATGTGATGGTCGTCTTTTTCCTATTCTATCAAAAATATTATAATAATCATTTTCATCATTTAATTGCAAAGCAAATTTATTTTTAAAGTTTTGTGTTAAACGATATCTCATAGAATTATATGCTGTGGCTGTTACAACAAATACAATACCACATTTTGTACTTTCCCTTTGGATTGTTGAAAATGTATCTTCATATTCCATACTATATGTTTCAGAAAATACATCCCAATTATTAAGAACAACTACAATCATTGGCATTTTCTTTCCACTTGTCTTTAAATATAAATCATAATCACCATTATAATCTAATAATTCTTCTTTTCTTTCTTTCATCATTTCTTGAATCATATCAAAAAATCTATTTATTTTTTCTTTATCACTGATAAATACAACATCTCCAACCTG
The DNA here is from genome assembly GCA_946486515.1 of uncultured Clostridium sp. GTDB lineage: Bacteria > Bacillota > Clostridia > TANB77 > CAG-508 > CAG-269. Next base: position 10,866 of record CAMLUB010000006.1, on the reverse strand, counting down.
TGGACTATCTCGATAAATTTTTAATGCTTCTGTCCCAAAATCTAATAAATATAATTGCATTTGTTCACTTGTATATGTGGTAATTAAATCATATACCATCGTACTTAAGAATGTCTCTTTTCCACTATCTGCATTACCATAGACAAGCGTATTTCCTGAAGTTGTTAGATTTAATTCTACAACACCTTGTCTTTGATTATATGGATCATCATATTCTCCAATGATTGGATTTACTATATTTTCTTTTACTTTAACTTGATATTTTTTTCTAATGTCTTTTACAAAAATAGTTTCTGGAATTTCTTTTAACCATAATGGTTCCATCTTAATTCCCTGTTGTTTACCTAATCTATCTAAATATTTAACAATATTGGTTAATTGCTCACCTTTATCAATTAATACTTTTTGAACAGCATCATCTACAGATTTGATAGGTGTACCAATATCAGAGATTAATTGTATAGAATTATCTACTTTTTTTTCTATAACATCTGAAGGATAATAAGAAGCACCAGCCCAACCAGATTGTCCTAAAACAAAATATTCATCATTTCCTACTTGCAAATAAAATTGTCCTGCAGTTTTTAATGTTGCTGCATCTGGTCTTTTAATAACATCTACACTATCTTGTTTTTCTTGAACTTTTAAACAAACTGCAAATTTGCTATTACTACGTATCTGGTCATTGACAATTCCTGCTGGCTTTTGTGTTGCTAATATTAAATGCACACCTAAACTACGTCCAATTCTGGAAACACTCATTAATTCGTCCATGAATTCTGGTTGTTGCTGTTTTAATTCCGCAAACTCATCACAGATAATTAATAAATGAGGAATCGGTTTGTTTACAATCCCATCATGATACAATTTTTGATATTTATAAATATCAATAGTTCCTCCATCTGTCATATTTCTTGCTTCATTAAACATCACTTGTCTTCTTCTTAATTCACTTTGAATAGAAGCTAAAGATCTTTGAAGTCCATTTGTATCTATATTCGTTATGGTTCCCACTAAATGTGGCAATTTTATATTTCCTTTAACAAATGCACCAGCTAATCCTCCACCTTTATAATCGATTAAAATAAAGGTGACATCTTCTGGTTTAAAATTCACTGCCAAAGATAATATATAAGTGATAATAAATTCACTTTTTCCAGATCCGGTACTACCTGCAATTAATCCATGTGGTCCATGAAATTTTTCGTGAATATCCAAATAAATATGTGAACCTGTAGGATCTATACCAATTGGTGCTTTTAAGGATAGAGTAGAATCATTTCTATTCCATCTTTCTAAAATATTTAATTGTTCAATTCTACCAACATCATACATCTCTAAAAATGTATAATGATTTGGTAATAAATAACTTCCCGTTTCTGTAAATTTAATAGGAATGTTTGCTATCTTTTCACAGATTTTTTCAAAAAATATTTTAACTGAAGTATCTAATATAATTTGTCTTTGATTGGTTGATGAAATTTCATTTTCAAAAATCATCCCTTTTTGTTCTGCCATATTTAATTCAATAAATGTTTTACATTCATTTGGTAATTGTAACATATCATTAGAAATGCATAAAATACTAAATCCCATATTAACTTTTTGTTTTAAAACTTCTGTAATAAATTTTAAATTTTCTATTTTTTTATAATCATTTGTAATGATTAAATAATATGGTTTAAATGATTTATATTCTTTATCTTTATATTCTAATCGATTTTGTAATTCTGCCTCTAGATATTTTGAAATATCTTTCATTTCTTCTTCATCATGTGTAAAAAATCTAATTTGTTTATTTCTACTCCAAACATGTGGCAACATTTTAACATAGTTAAAATTTTCAACACCTTCTTTATCCAATAAAAAAACTAGTTTTAAATCTTCATAACTTTGAAAAGCTACCAATTGGATAATTAAATTTTTTAATAGATTATCATATTTTTCATTTTTCTTTACTATTAAAGCTGCTACATTTTTTTCTGTTAAGGACACTGTAATTGGCACAGATTGTAAGACTTTTGAATTATCTGCAATATCATTCAATATATCTATTAAATTATCATCTTCCATGGTAAATTTTTCTTCTGGGTACTGAATATCTATTTCTGCATCAACTTCTCCTACCCCTAATCTAACTGTTAAAAAATCATAATCATCTATTCTTCTTTCCCATAAACGACCACTATGTTGTAAAATTAGTTGCACACATTCTTCTGGTGATAAATTATTTTCATATAAAATATCTCTCTGCTTTTGTATAATTTTGGCTATATGTTCTTTTTTCTTCATTAAATATTCTTTATATCTTTTTTGACGTTTTTCTTCATAACGAATTTTTTTCTTTTTATTATATTTTGCTGTTAAAATTGGAAACAATATAATACTAACTAACATAGCTAATGCCACAACTAAAGAAGTAACCGTCTGTTTCGTACTTGCAGTTCCACTCATAGCACCATCTAATGCGTTAAATACAGATACTAACATAATCGCACCCATAGACATAGATGTTCCTAGTGTTAAAATGAGTGGCATTTCTTCTTTATCTTGTGCTTGTGGTGGTGCATCAATTTTTACTTTTTCTCTTTCAATAATATTAGTAATTCTTGGTGCTCTAGAAAAATAATCATCTTCTTCATATAATTCTATATTTTTTTCTTCTTCTTCTGATTCTCTTACAACTTTTGGTAATGTTTTCTCTACAATGTCAAAAACGCCTGCACTATAGTATAAATTTTCTTCAGGATTATTAATATAAAGTTGATTCCCCATTAAGATAATTTTTAATCCCATAATAAATATGGTATCTCCGTTTTGCAATAATTGTGGTTTGACGACTGGTTTTCCATTGACAAATGTTCCAAAGTTCATATCATAATTTTCAATCATATAATTATTTTCGTAAAGATAAATTTTAGCATGTACCTTGGATACCATTTTATTTTTATAAGATAGTGCATTTTTAGAATCACTTCCTATATAAATAGGTTCTTTTGTTTTTATGTGTAATTGTATTAAATCATTTTCAAATGATGGCAAACAGCAAAGAATAAACAATTCTCTAGAGTCTTTAAATGATATTCCACACATCATATAATTCTCTAAAATCATTGCCTTTTCTCTTTCATTATTTACATATACTCTCATGTCATGGCTCTTGTCTTCGATATTAATAAATCTAGAATCAATGACTTTTGTTTGATCATTTGGTACAAGCTGCCATTTTCCATGTTTACCTTCTACATTGATTAATTTTTTTTCGTTTTTTTCTTTATTGTCTGTTAGCCAGTAATTTCCCTCTACATTTTTGGGTAAAGAAAGTTTGTATAATACATTTTTGCCAATCAGCACAATTTGCATAATGACACCTCTTCTTTTGCATCTTTTTTTATGTTCTTTATATCTTACTTAATTTGACTATATCTGTATTTTTAGCCTTTGTCAATACCCTTTTTTTGAAGATTTTTTTCCTATTATGCTATGGTATTTTTTTATTATGAACTCACTTTTTTTACATTATTTATTTCCGTAAGTGTTTCTTTTTTTATACCTATAAAATTGTATTTGTATTGTCATCAAAAAGTCATAAAAAAATAATATTTGAAAAAAGAATATATAAAAAAAAAGCCTATTTAGACTTTTTCTCCTTCATTTTTGTTATTTTCTTGATTTTGTTTTTCTTCATTATGACTATTATTTTCTTCATTTTTCTCATTTTTTTCATTCATTAGTTCTAACATTCTATTTAATTTTGTTTTAAATGATCTTTCTTCATCATCATCTGCTAATCCTAAATAATATATTTTTTCTATTTGATCATGGTTAAATGCTAATGTTTGCTCTGATGATAAGATTCCTTCTGGATATAAACATCCACTATAATCCCACATCTGTTTTTCTCCTTTTCCAATAACTGTACAAAAACCTGTAATCATGATTCTTTTTGTATCATTTTTTAACATAACTACTGTTCCTATTGGTAAAAATTTTTCTTTGATTTCATTTTTCATTATCTTTCCTCCTCTTCTTTTTTATTTAAATCAGCATCTACTAAAGTATAATTTTGTTTAAGCTCTTCCGCCATTAACTTTTGATACGTTTTTTCTAATCCATCTTTTTCAATGCCTATATCTTTAAGTATATTAAAAGCTATACCTATATCTAATTTATTAAAGAATGTATTAAATTGATTTGTAATTAATTTGTATAGTAATTTAAAGTTTCATATTGTTTCCTATTGTATAAAAAAAATGAAAAGTCTATATAGAAAAAACTCATATTTCTATGTCAACTTTTCATTCAAATTTATTCTATAGTTACGTTTTTTTATACTTCTTTAATCTTGATTTCGATAAATTTGCCCCATTCTTAGACTTAATACTTTAACATCTGGATTTGTTAAATAATCTAAATCTAATATGGTTTCTGATACTAATCTTTTTGCTTCTATTTCGTCTATAAAGCTTACTTGACTTAATAAATTTTGCAATTTTTTAATAATCTGTTCTTTTTCTGTTAAATTTTCAATCTTTTTTCCTGCCATCTTTTTCTTTGCCAATTCAAAAACTTTATTTGAAATATCATTTATCTCTTTCATATTTGAATTTTCTTTATCTTCCACATTATTCACCTACTTTTTTCTGATGTTTCATCAGTTTTATAATTTTCTGTATTTTCTTCCATAGTGACTTATGTTTGATCTTCTGTAACAGTTCCTTCCGCTTCTTGAGTATTTTCAGTAGTTGTACTTTCTCCATCTATCTCTACTTGTGTTTGGTCTCCACTTTTAATTTCTTCGGTCTCTATTTCTACATCTACTATTCCAGGATCTTGATCTAGTTCTACATCTGTCATATTTTCTTGGTTATTGATTTGTTCTCCTGGCATTTCTATTGTAGTGTCACTCTCACCAATTTCTACATCTTCTGTTGCGTTTCCTCCTGGAATTTCTTCGCTGCCACCTGGTGTTGTAATCTCTTCTCCTAATATTGTCATAATAGAATTGGTTATAACTGTTGAATCTGCAGTGTCTCTGATATGAATTTTCTCTGTCTCTGGATCATAGAATGAATCAATTTCTGAAATATTTGCTTCTTCTCCTCCTGCTTGTGTATATGCTTCTATGAAAGCTTCTTCATCATGAATTTCAATATGATTTTCTATTACTGCTTTAATTTCTTCTTCTGTCACAATTTCTCCTTCAATTAGGCTTTCAAAATTGGTGATTGCTTCTTGAATTTCAAATCCTATTTGAATATTTGGATGACTTTCTATATATTCTTGTAATTGTTCTTTTGTAATATCTGTTAATTCTAATTCTCCATCTAGATAATCTTTTATGATTTCTGCTCTTATTCTATTTGCAATATCTTCATCTAGTCCTTCTAATATTTCTGTTTCATTGATATTGGCAATTGCTTGTACAATTCTTTCTTTTTCTTCATCATTCAAATTTGGGTCTTCTGTATATATAAGAGCAATTACTGCTTCTACTTGTGTATCTGGAACTTTTCCTTCTAATCCTATATCTTGGTCTTCATCTGGAATTTCTACATCTGTTGGTGTATCTGTTGGTGTTTCATTTCCTTCTAAAGTAGTGTCTTGATCTTTATCTAATCCTTCCGTATTGGTTGCATTAAATTGCGTTCCATTTGAATTTTGCAGTCCACTAGGACCTGTTGAGGTTGATACGCCTGTAGATCGATAGCTTCCAGCAACACTTGAGCCTCCTAGTCCTACACCTGCATTATTATTTATCCTTTCTTGGATAATTGCCATATTATTTTGTTCGGCTTTTTGAGCTTTATCTAAAATCTGTTCCAAAATAGTTTTTTCTGAATCTATAAGTACTTTTAAATTTTTTATATTCTCTCTTATAGCTTTAGGATCAATAACCCATAATTCATTAAATATTGTATACTTAAATATTAAATTGCCAGAATCATCTTCAAGTTTTTGTAATATTGAATAACAAGATTGTAATCTTTCAATACAATTTTCTAAATTATTATCTACCCTATACATGAAAATATCTCCTTATTTATTCATTTTCCTTTTATAAATGATATTATAGCAAGTTCAATAGGCTATTCAAATTTCTTTGCCATTCTGTTACTGCTTCTATTGGAATGCTATCAATATAATTATTACAGTTAGCTATATTATTTTTTAGACGTGTTTTTATATCAATATAATTAATTTGAAGATCAATAGCTTGTTCATACAAATGTTGCTGTGCATTAACTCTTTGGGCTAATTGATCACCATCATAGTATTTTTTGAATTCTGATCGCAATATATCTAGGTGTTGCACAAGACTATTTACTTGAGTTAAACATTCAACTTCCACAAATTGTAATCTATTTTCATAAGCATCTTTTAAAAAGTTTAATTGTTTTTCTAACCATTGCATATCTTTCTTCAAACTATCTAAAATGTTATATACTTGTTTAATTTTCGCTATTACATTCAGAGCTTCCTTTTGTCCAGTTTCTATAGCATTATTAGTTTCATATATAGTATCAGCTACTATTGCTTGCACGCTGTCTAATAATGGATATCGATTACTAGGGTCAGCATACCTCTCATCGATGCATTTCTCTACACTTATCATTATCTTCTCTCCTCTCATTTTATAATTACTGCATAATAAATACTTTTCAAATAACTGCCTTATAGCAGTTATTTAAAAAACATTTATTAATTACCCAACTGTATTTCCAGTTTCTGCTGCTTGTACATCTTCTTGAGCTTGTGTCATTAATTTTGTAAATTGTGTTTTGATATTTTCAAAAGATGTTACAATTTGTGATTTTAATCTTGTAAATGTATTTCTAAAAGCATCTGCTGCTTCACTTTCCCATTGGATTTGTCCATATACAGATTCAATTGTATCCATCTTTGATTTTGCATTATCAAGATTACTTACTACTTGACTTTGTATGCTCTCTACATCACCTGTAATAAATCTCATTGTTCCAGAATCGTCATGTACTGGTATATCTGTGATTCTATTAGGTGCTGTTTTTTGTGCACTTGTTATATTTGATCCTCTATCTGCTTGTGAATAGTTATTAGCTATTGTCTCTAAAGCAAATGGAATTTCTCCTACAACTAGATCCAATAATTCATTAAGTTGTGGAATAATATTATTAAATTCAGTTACTAATGAATTATATCTAATTCCATACCATACATTATGCATATCTGTTATTCTTTGGTATGCTGTTGTTAATTCATTGTTTAATTCTTGTCCATGGCTTCTCATTTGTCCAGCTTGTCCTGGTAATGCTTCGTAATTTACATTTTGTATATTTGCCATTTCGTTCACCTCCTATTTAATATTTAACTTGACTATATCTATAATTTTTTTCTTTGTCAATATTTTTTCTTAATTTTTTGTCGATTTTTCTTAAATTTTTTGTCGATTTTTCTGTTTGATTTTGTTTTAGTAATACTCATACTTTTATAAAAAAGTTGTTACAATTCAGACCTAATCATCTTAAGGTAGGTGTGATATAGGATATTTTTAAGAATTCGAATGCGACCGAACTCATTTTAGAAATTCTATTTTTGTACTTGACAAATTCTGTTATAATATAACATAGAAAAAAGTTTAAAGAAGTTTAAAAAAATTTTAAAAAATTTTACATACTTTTAATACTTTTTACATTAGTTATACTTTTTTAAATTTTACATTAAATTTTACATTGATTTATAAAAAAAGGAGAAAACCATGCAAAAAATATTAAGTCATATGAGAAAAGCCATAGAAGAATATTACATGATAGAAGAAGGCGATAAAATCGCCATCTGCCTTTCTGGTGGAAAAGATTCCATTACCATGTTAAAAGCATTTAAAAACTTACAAATATTTTACCCTAAAAAATTTGATATTATCGCTGTAAGTGTAAATCCAGGATTCGAATTTTTTGACGTTAATTTTTTAAACAAAATATGTGAGGAAGTAGATGTTCCTTTATATATTGAAAATAGTCATGCAAAGGAAATTGTTTTTGATATCAGAAAAGAAAAAAATCCATGTTCCCTATGTGCCAATTTGCGTAGAGGTGTCATTAATTCTATCGCTATTAGAGAAGGGTGTAATAAAATCGCTTTAGGACATAATCAAGATGATGTATTAGAAACTTTCCTTCTAAATCTACTATATACAGGAAATATAGGAACATTTTCGCCTAAAAGTTATATGGATCGCTCAAAAATCACATTAATTCGTCCTCTTGTATACACACCCGAAAAAGAAATTAAACGATATATTAGAAAAAACAATATAGATGTGATGCCAAAAGTTTGCCCAATGGATGGAACTTCAAAAAGAGAAGATATGAAAAATTTAATTTATACTTTATCTAGAAATATTCCTATGCTAAGGGCTAATTTATTTGGAGCCATACAAAGAAATTTAGATGACTGGAAACTAAAATAGAGGTTGCCAAAGGGGACGTGCCATTTTGGCAACTTTTTTTTTGATAATATGACTTTCAAAAATCTTGTACATTTAAAAAGAAAAGTTGCCAAAATGGCACGTCCCCTTTGGCAACCTCTATTGTTAAATCTTCACAACATCTAACATGGCATGTTTTAAATCTTCTAATTTTTTACTTGCTTCTTCATCCGTTTTTCCTTTTACGCCCATATATAATTTTATTTTAGGCTCTGTTCCTGATGGTCTTATACAACACCAATTATTATCTTCTAATTCATAATATAAGACATTTGATTTTGGTAAACCACTTTTACTTTCTTCTCCTGTTATCATATTTTTCACATAGTCTTTTTCTATGTCCTTAAAAGTTAAAACTTTATAATCTCCAATTTTTTCTATGTCTTTATTACGAGTATTTGTCATCATTTGTTTAATTTCTTCTGCTCCTTCTGCCCCTTCTCTGACAATAGATACTTGTGTTTCTTTGTAATAACCATATTTTTCGTAAATGGCTATCATTTGATCCCATAATGTCATTCCTTTTGATTGGTAATAACATGCTGCTTCACAAAGTGCCATAACTGCTGCAATTCCATCTTTATCTCTTGCATAATCTCCAATTAAGCAACCATAACTCTCTTCAAATCCAAATACGTATTCTTTGTCTTTATTTTCCTCCGCTTTTCTCATAATTGCTCCAATATTTTTAAATCCAGTAAGTACTTCAAATACCTCTAATCCGTAGTACTCTCCAATTGCTTTTGTTAAATTTGAAGAAACAATTGTTGTTATCATCATTCCATTTTTAGGTAAAATACCTTTTTCTTTCATTTGAGAAATTCTATATTCTGCAATTAATAATGCTGACATGTTTCCTGTATAATTTTTGTATTCTCCTGTTTTACTGTCTTTTGCAAAAATGCCTAATCTATCAGCATCTGGATCAGTTGCCAATACAACATCTGCATCCACTTTTTTAGCTAATTCTAATGCTAATGTAAATGCTTTTGGATCTTCTGGATTTGGATAATCCACTGTTGGGAAGTTTCCATCTGGTTCTTTTTGTTCTGGAACAACATATAAATTTTCAATTCCGATTTCTTTTAATAGTCTTTCTGCTACCATATTTCCTGTTCCATGTAATGGTGTATAGACTACTTTTAATTTTTTCCCTTGTTCCTTCACTATTTCTGGATTTAATATTAAACTTTTTAGTTTTCCAATATATTGATTATCCATTTCTTTTCCTACAAAGTTTAATAATCCTTGGTTTTTTGCTTCCTCTTCTGATATTTGTTTTATCTCTGAAAAACTTTCAACTGCTCTCACTTTTGCAATAATATCTTTGTCTCTTGGTGATACAATTTGTGCTCCATCATCCCAATAAACTTTGTATCCATTATATTTTGGTGGATTATGGCTTGCTGTTATCATAATGCCTGCTGTACATTTTAATTTTCTGATAGCAAAAGATAATTCTGGAACTGGTCTTAGACTTTCAAATAAGTAAGTTTTAATTCCATTTGCACATAAAATCAGTGCTGTTTGCATGCTAAATTCTTTTGACATTTTTCTGGAATCATAACTAATTGCCACACCTTTCTCTTCTGTTCCTTGTTCTAAAATATAATTGGCTAATCCTTGTGTTGCTTTTCCTACGGTATATTGATTCATTCGATTGGTTCCTGCTCCAATCACACCCCTAAGTCCTGCTGTTCCAAATTCTAATTCTTTATAAAATCTATCCTCGATTTCTTTTACGTCATCTTTTATTGCTAACAATTCTTTTTTTGTTTCTTCATCAAATTCTGGACTTTCACACCATCTTTTATATTCTTCTAAATAATGCATATCATGACCTCCTTCATTTTTACTAAATTTTTGATTCATTATATGTTATCGTATCACAAAATATGAAATAAAAAAAGCTATTTTTTAAAATTTTATATTTATTTCGTTTCATACGTTACAATTCACAATAAAAGATAGAGAAAAGAGCTCTGAAATAGAGCCCTTCTAATTTTATTATATCATACTTCTTTAATCTAAATGATAAAATTTCTTGTATAATTCCCTTGCAGTCTTAGGGCAATCCACCCCTTTTTCATCACTATTTTTAACTGGTGCAAATTCTTCTTCTCTTTTTACTCTTAAAACTGCCATATCATCTACTTCACCAAAAGCATCAAATAAAAATGCTTCAAACTTATAGGCATTTGGTGAATCTGGTACGACTAAATTGCCATCTTTATCAATATATTTTGCCTTTTTAAATGCAACATGATATGGTAATGGTTCTGCCCCCATTCTTTCAATAGCATCTATACTAAATAAGTTACATAATATATGTGATTCACCATACAATAATTCACCATTTTCATCAGTAGCCTCTGCCATATCATCTGTAATTTCTGAAT
>CAMLUB010000005.1 GCA_946486515.1 uncultured Clostridium sp. | reverse complement strand
CCCAAGTTGCCTAGTACCTAATCAAAAAATGTCCAATTTTTTGGGTTCAGTACAAAAAGAAAAAGGGTTCCGTTTTTTTAGCTTAAAAGAATTATCTTTTGAGATTTTGATATTTTCTCTTAGTTGCCATTCCGCCCTTTATATGCCGTTCACTCTTATTTTCATCCAGCACTTCTGGTAATTCCATACTGAATTGTGCTTTTCTCATTTCTTATCCTCCTTGTAATCCTTATTAACTATTTTTTCCCAAAATGAGATTTTTCTCATTAGATAATATTATATCATAAAAAATGGAAATATTCAACTAATAGGGTAATATCACTTTAATATTGTTGCTTCTAGATTGCCTAAAGATAGGAAAGATTATACTTCAAATTGACTTTATGTAAAGAAAAGAGTATAATATAAGTATCTGGGAAAAGTCCTGGAAATAAAAAACAAAGGAGTATAAAGAAATGACAGAAGACAGAAAAGAGCTCTTGCGGGAGCTTAACGCAATTTCAAAGAGAATAGAGGAAATTGTTTCTATTCTCGGAGAGGAGGAAAGAGTTATTAAACCTGAAGAGAAAACAGCTCAGTACGCTGAACCTCTTGAAGTAAAGATAACTAAACTCCTTAAAGAATTAGGGGCACCTGCAAGCAATTTGGGGTTTGGATACATCCGGGAGGCTATCATTTTATGTATAGAGGATCCAACGCTTTCAAACGGAGGTATTACCAATATCCTATATCCCGCGATAGCAGAAAAATTTAAAACTACTACGCCACGTGTAGAACGTGCAATAAGACATGAGAAAGAAATTATCTTTAGCAGAGATAATTTCAAACTCATAAATGAAATTTTTTACTTGAGCGATAAGCATACTGTGCCTAATGCAGAATTTATTGCGGGCTTAGTCGAGTATATTCGAATGAATTAAATCTGTCACGGAACAGGCATCACCGTTTATTGGTGGTGCTTTTCCTATTGTAAAAATATAAGAATTTGAAAAAACATCAACCATCATTTACATAAAATCATATTATATATAAGATTATGCGAAAGGAGGAATTTATTTGGAGATAAAAGGAAAAAAGATAGGATTTGTTTTAACAGGTTCATTTTGCACATTTCGAAAAGTATTACCTAAAATGAAAGAATTAATAAAAAAAGAAGCAGAAATTGTACCAATTATGTCTTTTAATAGTTACAATTTAGATACGAAATTTGGTAAGGCAGAGGATTTTATTAAAGAAATTGAAGAAATGACAGGCAAGAAAATTATTCATACAATTGTAGATGCAGAACCGATTGGACCCAAAAAAATGACAGACATTATGATTATTGCACCTTGCTCTGGAAATACAATGTCAAAATTAGCCTGTGATATTATAGATACACCTGCTACCATGGCTGCAAAATCTCATTTAAGAAATAGTAGACCATTAGTAATTGCACCATCTACAAATAATGGATTAAGTGGTAATGCTGAAAATATAGGAAAATTATTAAATAGAAAAAATTATTATTTTGTACCATTTAGGCAAGATAATCCAATCACAAAACCAAGGTCAATTGTATTTGATGCAGAATACATCATAAAAACCATAGAATATGCTTTAGAGGGAGAACAAATAAGTCCAATATTGATTTAAGAAAAACAAACATTTTTTTGCAGTAGGTCTTGACAAAGAATAAATGTTCGTATATAATACAAACATACCGAACATATATTCTTAAGGAGGACGCTATGAAACATATAAGAATTATCAATAAATATAAATTTATAAGATCTATTACAATTTTATTGTGCCTGATAAGCATAGCTATATGTATTGCAAATCATAAGACATATTCTAATAGTGAAACGAAATACAAGACAGAATATGTTGTAAAAGGAGAAACGTTGTGGGAAATTGCAGAAGAAGAAATACAAAAAAATGCATATTTTCAAAATGAGGATATCCAAAATGTTATATTAGAATTAAAAGAAATTAATCAGATGACAACTAGCAATTTATCTGAAGGAATGGAAATAAAAATTCCTGTTTATTAAATATATGTCACATAAAAACACTTTTATTTTATATAATTTTTTACAAATGATTATATATTCATAAAGGTGTTTTTTGTATAGAAAAAAACCTGCTATTATTCTTGTATATAAGATTTAGATATGATACAATGTGAAACAAGGAGGAAGAAAGAGTGGAAAAAGTACAAGATAAATATAGTTGGGATTTAACAGATTTATTTAAAAATAAAGAAGAATTTTATGAAGAAATAAAAAATGTAAAGGATAAATTAAAACAAATAGAAAACTATAAAGGAATATTATGTGATAGTTCAGAAAATTTATATCAATGTTATACCTTATATGAAAAGCTATTAATAAATTTTGATAAAATTTATTCTTATGGTATGTTTTCTTATCATTTAAATATGGCAGATCAAGAAGGAATTAAATTATTTAAAGAAGTAGAAAAATTATCATCAGAATTTAGTACAGCTACTTCTTTTATCACACCTGAAATTACATTTACAGATGAAAAAACAATTCGTACATATTTATCTGAAGATAAAAGATTAAAACCATATGAAAGAGATATAGCAGATATTTTAGAAAAGAAAAAACATGTTTTGAGTGAGGAAGAAGAAAGTTTACTTGCTAATTATTCAGAAGTATTTTCTGGACCAGAAAATATATATGATATTTTAACAAATGCAGAATTTAAATTTGGAAAACTAACAAATGAAGAGGGAAAAGAAGTAGAATTAACAGATGCCACATATACAAAATATTTAAAAAGTTCAAATAGAGAAGTAAGAAAACAAGCTTTTTATTTAATGTATAGAAAATATAGTGAATATATTAATACCATAACAGAAATGTATCTATCTAATGTAAAGCAAACGGTTATTACTTCAAGATTAAGAAAATACTCCTCTTCTTTAGAACAAGCAACGATTCATGATGATGCAAGTATACAAGTATATGAAGCCCTTATGCAAGGAGTTAATGAAGGATTAAACGTTAACCATGAATTTGTATCTTTAAAAAGAAAATTGCTAAATATGCAAGAAATGCATATATATGATATTTATGTCAATCCATTTCAAGAAAAAGAGGATAAGATTTCCTTTGAAGATGCTAAAAAAGAAGTACTAGATGCCTTAGCAATATTAGGAAAAGAATATACAGATTTATTACAGGAAGCTTTTGAAAACCGTTGGATAGATGTATATGAAAAACCAAATAAAAGAGGTGGAGCATATAGTTCTGGAGTATATGGAGTACATCCATTTGTATTGATGAGTTTTGCAGAAAATAAAAGAGATGTTAGTACAATTGCTCACGAATTAGGACATAGTATACACTCATATTATTCTAATAAAAATCAAAATATCCTTAATGCGAATTATACGATTATGGTAGCAGAAGTGGCTTCAACAGTGAATGAAATTTTACTTAGTGAATATCAAATACAACATGAGAAGAATAAAAAGAAAAAAGTAGAATATATTTATGAACTTTTGGAAATGATAAGGGCAACATTTTATAGACAATCTATGTTTGCAGAGTTTGAGAAAGAGGTACATGAAAAGATTGAAAATGGGGAAATGTTATCAGCAGAAGATTTAAATAAAATGTATTATGCTTTAAATCAAAAATATTTTGGAGAAGATATTATCATTGATAATGAAATACAATATGAATGGTCTAGAATTCCACACTTTTATACAGATTTTTATGTATATAAATATGCAACAGGAATATCAGCTGCTATTTGTATTGCAACAAAAATCTTGAATAAAGAAGAAGGATTTGTAGAAAAATATATAAATATGTTAAGTCAAGGCTGTACAAAAAAATCAGTCGAGCTTTTAAAAATGGTCGATGTTGATTTAGAAGATAGCAATACATATAAAGTAATGACACAATTTTATAAAGATAAAATGGAAGAATTGAAAAAAATACTGTAGAAAGGGTTTTTACAATACATGAAAAAAGTAGAGAAAAAAAATGAGAAAATAAAAAACAAAGAAAAAAATACAGAAATAGAAGAAACAAATGATAAAACGCAGGAGAATACCGATGTAAAGAAGAAAAGAACAATTAATGGAATTAGTATTTGGAGAATTTTAGCATATTTTATTATTTATAGTGTTTTAGGATATATCATAGAAACTATATATGGCATGATAACCAAAGGCGTATGGGAAAGTAGGCAAAGTTTTTTATATGGACCATTTTGTGGAATTTATGGTTTAGGTGCTGTGATTATGATTATTTGCTTACACAAATTCCCTAGAAAATTTAATACACTCTTTGTAGGGGGATTTATTGTTGGCTCAATCGTAGAATATGTAGTCAGTTTTGTTGGAGAAATGGTATTAGGTGTAAAATGGTGGGATTATTCTAATATGCCATTAAATTTTAATGGAAGAATATGTGTGTATTTTTCTGTTTTCTGGGGATTTTTAGGAATTTATTTGATTGCTTCTTTGAACCCAAAAATAGATAAAATCATTGATTGGATTAAAAGCAAATTTAAAACTTATAAAGCATTAAAAACATTTGTTATGACAGTATTTATCTTACTTATGATCGATTGTGTGTCAACTGCTTTTGCAATTGAATTTTTCTTAGTAAGAATGATTGTTCAAAATGATATTGATGTTGTTAATAAAGAAGCAGTTGTAGAACAGTATGATAAGATTTATGAAAATGAAAAATTATCAAAATTTATTTATGAATTTTGGGGAGATAAAAAGATGATAAGGACATTTCCAAATTTAAAAATAAATGACAAAAATGGAAATATTGTATACATAGATAGTTTGCTTGATATACAGCCATATTATCTTAAAGTACATGATATAAATAATAAAAATAATGAAGAAGTAGAGGCAGATATTAAAGGAGAATAATTAATATTACAGTTCAGACCGAATCACCTACCTTAAGATGATTCGGTCTGAACTGTAACTAATTAATTACAATTTATAAAAAGAAATATAGATTACCATTGCTAAAGTATTTTAGGAATGGTATAATATCTTTGATATTTAATAATCAAACATTCAAAGGAGGAAAAATTATGAAAAACACAATCACAAAAATGATAGCACTCTTAATTATTGTTATGATGGTATTGCCAATAAGTGTACCAATTGTAGCAAAAGCAGTAGATGACGAAACAATATCTACTTCACAAGAAGATTATCCACTTAATGTTACTTTAAAAAGAGATGAAACAAATTCCAATTTAATACATATAACAGCAACAAGTACCGAAGGGAATATTACAGATTTGAAGTATGTACATCAATATATTGATACAGATAATGCTTCTTATTTTGAAGAAGAACATGAGGAAATTAATACATTTAATATAACTCCAGCAAAAACAATTGAAGAAACATTTTTATTAGAAGGTTATGGAAGTTATACAGTTTATGCAAAAGATGAAAAAGGACACATCTTTTTAGCTAGATTGACAGTTAATGATCCAAACAATATGCCTCAAATCACCTTAACAAAAGAAAACAAAGATTCATTGATAGTAAATATTGATGTAACAAGTAATCATAATACAATAACAAAAATAAAAATTGCAAAAAAAGAACATATAAATGATACAATAGATTTTAGTAACCAAGGAACAGATATACAATTTATGGAAAGTAATCATGTATCTGTAAGATATACAGAAATAACAGAAGAAGGATTGTATGTGGTATATGCAGAAGATAATGAAGGAAATAAGACTACACGTCAAATATATATGGCAATAGGGAAGAATACACCTATTACAGTTGATATAACAGAAGGAAACGATCCACGAGAAGTTCATTTAAATATAACAGATGCCATTTGCAATATTGTTTCCGTGAAAGTAGCAAAACTTTCTGAAATAGGAGAAGATTATGATCAATTTGATACTATGGAAGGATTACCAATTACACAAGGACAAACAGTTAATTTGAATTATACAGCATCAGAAGATGATACCTATGTTTTTTGCATCGAAGATGAAGCAGGATATAGATTCATTACGCAAAAAAGAATTACTATGCAAGAACATGTTATAAATGTAACCATTGAACAAGATGAAAATTCTCCTGGTAATTTGACAATAACTGCTACAAATACAATATGTAATATTGTTGAAATGAAGGTAGCAATAGGTGATAATATTGACAAGAATTATTTTGAAAATAATGGAGAGTCTATTTCAATAGAACCAGGAAGAGAAGTAGTTGGTAAATATACCGTTCAAGAAAATTGCACAATTCATGTTTATGTAAAAGATGAACAAGGATATACATATACATATACGAAAACTTTAATAGGAGTGAATACACCTAAACCAGAACCAAGTGAAGTACCAATTATTACACTTGCGCAAAATACAGAAAATCCAAAACAAATTGATGTAGAAGTTCAAGCAGATCATTTCAATGTTGATGAAGTAAAATGGGCAGAAGGAGAACAAAATTTAGCATATTTTGAAACAAATGGAATTCAAATTGGACAAGATAAAGTAGGGGTAGCAATTCATACAGAATTTACAATAAATGCTAATGGAACCTATACAGTATATGCAAAAGATGAGGATGGAAATGAAGCGATTAAAACAATAGAAATTACAAATATAGATGAAACTCATCCGCCAATAGAAGAAGATACAACACCTCCAGAAGTAGATAATGTTCAAGATAATGGTATATATAATCATTCTGTTACACCAATTGTGGTAGAAGAGCATTTAGCAAAAATCTATTTAGCGAAAGATGGAGTTGATGTAGAAGATTATCAGAATGGTGATACGATTGAAGATGAAGGTGAATATGTGTTAAATGCAGTAGATGAAGCAGGTAATGAAGTAGTTGTAAAATTTATTATTGATAAGACAACTCCTAAAATTACAATAAATCAAGAAAATACAGATAATAAAAATGTTGAAATAACTATATCTCTATTAGATAATCTTACTGGCATTAGTAAGGTAAAAATAGCACAGGGAGAACAAACAGCAGATTATTTTGAAAACGGTGGTCAAGAATTAGCTCTCCAGAAAGAGGAAAATTCTGCAACAGCAGCTATTAATATTACAGAAAACGGAAATTATACTGTATATTTTGTAGATGAAGCGGGAAATGCTAAAATACAAGGGTTTGAAGTAACAACAATTACTGAAGATCCAGAAATTGATGATACAACACCTCCAGAAATTCAAACATCAAATGAAAGTATTAATGAAAATGAATCTATAAAAATTACAATACATGTAACAGATACACAATCACAAATTGCTACAATAAAAATAGCAAATGGGGAACAAAATACAGATTATTTTGAAGATGGAGGAAATTCTCTTCAAATGATAACAGATGATAAATCAGCAGAGGCAGCAGTTGTGATTACCAAAAATGGAACATATACGATTTATGCTGAAGATGAACAAGGTAATCAAGCAGTAAAAGTAATTACGATTACACAAATTGTAATCCCATACCCGGATCCAGATGACTCAACTCCACCTACAATTACAGGAGTGCAAGATGGTATGACATATGGAATTTCCTTAACACCTAAAGTAGAAGATGAAAACTTGGCAAGTATAACATTAACAAGAAATGGTAATATTGTAGAAGATTATCAAAATGGAGATACAATTTCTGTGAATGGAACATATGTATTAACAGCAATAGATAAAGCAGGAAATCAAACAGTTGTAGAATTTGTAATAGACATTCAAGAAAATGATGACAACAATAATGATGATAAAAATGATAATAATACAGATGATGATAATAAAGAAAATGATAACACAAATACAGGCAATAATAATGATGGCAATACAAATAATATCAACAACAACCAAAATGGAGGTACAAATAATAACCATATAGGTGATACAAACAATAATAAAAATACCAACAGTAATTTAGGAAAAAATAACATTTCTACTAGTAATTCAAAATTGCCTTATGCAGGACTTGGAAATATATTAATCATTGGTATTATGATAACCAGTTGTGTGGCTATATTCACATACATAAAATATAAAAAATATAAGATATAACCTAATAGAAAAAAATAGAAGGTAGTAGTTTTGGGAGTAACTTATGAAAAGAAATAAAAAAAGACAAAATAAGAAAAGAAGATATAAGAAAAAGCAAATGCTTTCCAAAAGAATGATTATTATATTTGTCTTTATGATTGCTATACTAGCATTTGCCTATTATATTTTTACAAATAAAAACCACAAAAGTACATCTGTTGATGCTTTTTCTTCTATAGATAAAATTGTTGAGATTATTGAAACAAATACATATGCAAATATAAATCGATATATTGTATATGGAACGCATTTTAATTTAGAAGGCAATATAGAAATTTATGAAGATCCATCATCTATTGAATCTGCGGAAATCGTTGCCAAAAAAGTATCAGGAGAAGAAATTGGTATAGATACAGAATATACATATGAAAATCATCAACTTTCTTTTTCTACGCTAAAAGAAATTAATACAGGACTAGATTTAGAAAGTTTACATGTCGAGGATTATTATATCTTATTAAAAGTTCAATTTTTAAATGATGAAACCAAATATTATTCTTTAAGGAATGATACAGAATATGGCAATATAGAATATTACACCTTAACAAGAAATCATACCAATAATAGAATTTATATGGATTTTGCAACAATAAATAATATGCCTATTTTAGGGTTCCATATCACAACAGTAAATGAATTACCAGATAATGTCTATGATGTAGTCATTGATCCAGGGCATGGAGGAAGTGATGTAGGAGCTGTCAATGGTAGATATATGGAATCAGAAATTGCTTTAGATTGTGCTCTAGAATTAAAAGAACAGTTAGAAATGATAGGATTAAAAGTATTGTTAACAAGAAATGGAACAGAGTCAGAAGAGGAATATACTATGTATAATATTTATGATGAAGATGGAAGAGTAACTATGGCAAATGAATCTCATGCAAAAATTCTTATATCTTTACATTTGAACAGTAATCTTTCAGATAATGTAGATGGAGGAGTTGAAATCTATGCCTCTTCTAATAGTGATTTAACATTTGCTAAAAAATTAGCAGATGACATTGTTACAACTGCAAATACACCATATTCTACTAATCAAACAGACAAAGTAGAAGATGGAGTTTATGTTCGAACAATAGAAGTTGAAGACCAAAAAAATGAAACATCTTTTTCAAGAGAAAATTATAAAGGAATATTTGATTCTATACCATATCTATATATCATAAGAGAAATCGGAGGAATTGCGACAGGAGCCTTTGTAGATGGAACCAATAAAGCTTATGCTGCAAATGAATATCGAAATTCAAATATAGGAGTAGAAGGATTTTTAGTAGAACTTGGATATATTAATGTAGATGAAGATTTAGAGAATATTTTAGAAAATAGTAATCTATATGCACAAGCAATTACCAATAGCATAGTAAATTTCTATGAAATCAAATAAAGTTCAAAAAATTTTCACAAAATATTCACAAAGTAAAATTTCTTTGATATAATTTAAACGTAAAATAAAAAAATAGAATATAAGGGGGAAAAATGATGGAAGAAAACGAAAAAGTAAATGAAGAAAATACACCACAAGGAAATAATGATGGAGAATTAAAAAAGCAAGCAGCAGAAACATTAAAAGCAACTAAAGAACAGATGAAAAACATTAATTTTAAAGAAGAAGCACAAAAAGGAAAAGGACTAATTAGAAAATTAGCAACCAAACCAATAGAAACAATTAAAGAAGTAGTACAAGATAATAAAAATCAATTTTACAAAACAGCATTGGTGATTATGATTATATGGGCTGCACTTATTTTAATTAAAAGAATTTTAGATTTTATCATTTATGATTATTATAAATTTGATGTATTAGCAACAATAAAATCAGTACTTTCTCCAATATTAGAAATATTGGCAATGGCAATTATTATTCATGTATTAAACAAAGCAGATAATCAACCATTAACAAAGTCAATTACTGCAATATCTATTATAAAAATACCTTTAGTCATTTCATCAGTTTTAGGATATTTAACATATATTAGTTCAAATATAACATATGTTACAAACCCAATTTCTTCATTACTAAGTGTCATATCAACAGTATTAATGTTCTTTGTTGTTAAGGAAATATTTAAAGAAGAAGAAAATGAAAAAGCTTTAAAAGTATTTATAAAAGTTGAAATTATATATTATATTGTTGCATTTGCCTTTAGCTTTTTAGGAATATATTTATAATAAGAATATACTCGAAAACCTTATTATTCGAACGAATTTTAACTTTTCTATTTGGTTTTCTTAAATGACCATAATTAAAATATAGGTTGC
The DNA here is from genome assembly GCA_946486515.1 of uncultured Clostridium sp. Classification (GTDB taxonomy): domain Bacteria; phylum Bacillota; class Clostridia; order TANB77; family CAG-508; genus CAG-269. Next base: position 20,909 of record CAMLUB010000005.1, on the reverse strand, counting down.
ATCAATCTATTGTTATTATGGTCATTTTATTTGGCAATAAAAAACAATATGACAATATAAGTTTCGCAACTTAAAGTAAAAATAAAAAATTTAATATTTATTTTCAAAAAAATTATACTGACTTTCTAGTTTAAATTACAGATTATGTACAAATTTAAGAAGAGAAAGGAATAAAAAATGAAGGAAAAATTCAAAAAAATAGGAAAAAAACTTTTCATAATACTATTAATTATTATTATTTTATTTGTGGCTTTATTCATCGCATATCAAGTTAGATATAATTATAAAACAAAAATAAATGACATTACTTCAGAAGCGAATATAGGAAGTTATATAGAAGACCTTCAAAAAATAAAAGAAGAAAATGATAATGCAGCCGTTTTATCTAATGGAGTAGAAACATTTATTGCAGAAGATGCAGATAAAATTAACAATGCAATAGAACAAGTGACACCACTCAATAATGGAAATGTTCAAACAACATTTAACACAAATGTAGATAATAAAGTAAAAGATTTAACAAAAGGAGAAATTTTCTATATAGAAGGAGATGAAAATGGTAAATTTCCTCAAGGATTTTTTGGAAAAGTTGTATCTAATACACAAAATGAAGAAAATACAACATTAATAACAGAAAGTCCAAAAGTAGACGAAATATTTGATATGTTAGATATAGATATTTCTGAAGAATTAACTCCAGAAAATATGCAAAGTATTATACCGATGAAAGGTGTTACGGTTTCTTCTGTAGATTCTAAAAATAATACAGTTGTTGCAAAAAAATTAAATAGTACAAATCCTACAAAAGTAGATACTTTAACACATGTAGTTTATGAAGATACTAATTTAGAAACGAAAAAAATAGCAGAAACAGAAAGCAATACAATCACTGATCAAATTAGTGTAGAAGCAGACTTTTCTGAAATGTTACAAGATGTGGCAAAAGAAACCCTAAAAGGAAAAGTAGATGAAAAAGTATTAGAAAATTTATATCTTAAAGTGAGTATGGAAGCTAATTTTGAAAAATTAGGTATCAATAGTAAAATCGATTTTGATTTATCTGGTTTGCATGATTTGTATTTTGATGTTGAAAAAGATATTGGTGTAAAATCAACGATTGAATCAGGAATAGAACTTAGTATCGACAAAAAAGAAACCTCTATTGGTTCAGACGAAATCATCAAATTATGTGGTTTAGATCAAAAGATGTTTCCGCTATTTTATATTGATATTGGAACAAAGAAAATGTTGACTGTATTTGGAGGAAAAATATCAGATAAAATAGAAGATTTAACAGCATCACTTCCTATTTCTGTTGGAGTGATTGTATATATCGATTTAGATGGTAATCTAAAAGTTGGACTTTCTGTAGAAGGAAGTTATGAAAGTAGAACAGGAAATCGATTAGCCATTGTAGAAAATGACGAGTGGAAATTTAGTAATGAAGAATTATATAATGAAGAAAAAGTTTCTGTTTCAGTAACAGGAGAAGCAACAGCATCAGCAGATTTAAATACAGGTGTAGATGTATTGATTAATATATCATCTGTTAATATTGCAGACGTAGCACTTGCAAAAATAGGAATTGAAGTAGAAGCAAAAGCAACATTAAAAATTGGCGTTGAAAGAATCAATGATGTGATAACACCAACACAAGAAGCATCCATAGATGGACATTTAAGATTATATCTGAAAATTCTAGATATTGATATAAAATTTAAGTTAAAAAATCAATTAATACCAATCTCGGTACAAAGAAATATGACAATTTTCGATATTACATTATTAGAACTGGGAGAAAAGCCAGAAACATATTATAATGATGAAACGATGAAAATTGGACAAGTTAGTGGAGAAGATACAGATTTCAATTATTATAAGACAAATTATGGTATGCTAGTAAAAGAATCCAAATCTGACAAATGGAAACAAACCATTTATTCTAAAGGATTTGACCAATTGTGTGCCATGGATGCTTCTTATATATATGTTACCGTTCCAGGAGATAATGGAACATTTGATATTGTTAGAATAGACAAAGATGATGATAATATATATAGAACAGTTGTAGAAAGTGTGTTATATGTCTTGGAAGAAGATGACCAATATATTTACTATTTATCAGAAGATGAAGAAAATATCATTTACCGATATAAACGAGATAATGGAGAAACAGAACAGTTTATGACATTTGATTATCATGTTCAATTAATGCATGAACAAGAAGATGGAAACTTCTATGTAATTACGAAAGAAGATAATATGGTGGCAGCACTTTTTGGAGAAGAAACCAATTATTATTATGTAGTTAATAAAGATAAAAAAATACTAAATGACTATGGCTCAGAACCAACGGTTGATCAATATTATATAGAAAAAGTAGAAGACAACTATTATGTAGCACAAAAATTTTATACACATGAAAGAACAAGACCGACTGCAACAGAAGTCGTATTTATGGGTTCTAACAAATCATTACAAGTACAGACTATAACAGATGCTGGTTGGAAAAGCACTAGTCTTGGAATTGTAACAGAACAACAAATAGAAGGTGGAACTGGATACAATATGGTAGTATATGCAACACCAAATGGGGAAATGAGAACTATTACACCAGTAACAAGTCGATATGCTATGTTTACACTTTCAGAATCAGATTCTGGTGAATGGTATTTTTTTGATCAAGAAGAAGATGCCGTTGTCTTATATAAATTAGATGCAAATTTAGCTAATAAAACAGAAGTAAAAAGATTTCCAAATGAAGAATTTAGATGTCAAATGGAAGATTGTAGTATGGAAAACACAGATAATGTATTATATTTTTATCAGATTAACAATGATGATACAGACGTATTATATAGATATGATTTAAGTTAAACAACACTAAAAAGATTTCTATTCAGAATGCTATGTACTGAAGAATAGTCTTCTGAATAGATAAATTGTAAGAAAAATTTGAACATTGGAAAGGAATGTTAAAAATGAAGAAGATAAATAAAATAATAGTTGCCGTCATATTCATGCTACTTCTTTTAACATGCTGTACAATTGTAAATGCAGAAAGTACATCTTTTTCAGGGTCAAGAAATTTAGTTGTACAAATAGATGAATCAGATATAGATAGTTATGTTAGTGGAGGAAGAGAAGGATTTGAATATGCACTTAGAAAAACAAAACCAACATGGTTAGAATATGAATTTAAAACAGAAGATAAAACGATAACATTTACAATGCAATTTACTTTTGAAAACTATAGCCAATATATAGAAAGATTAACTATATTACTAGGGTATAAACCAGCTATATTAAATGATGAAAATACAGATAGTTTAGTAGAAGGATTTCAATCTATTGAACTTATTAACTTTATAAAGAATAATCTAGAATCAGAAGAAATGTTATTAGAAGGAAGTATACAAGATTATTTTAAAGTAATTAATAGTATACTACAGTTTGGTGATAAAAAGTATGAAACGACTGAATCTATAGACACAAGAGAAAAACAAGATGTTATTTTATTTTCTAATGTATCTATTACTACTAAAATAGAGAATGTTTCATTATATTCTAGAACGATTGAAGTAAGACTAGACAATGATAATGAAGATAAATTAGATGAAGTAAAGGATAGATTTAAAGAAATAGGAGAAATAGAGGATTCTCATAATATTAACAGATTAACTGTTACATTTACAGCATCTACTTTGGAAGAATTATCAGAAAAAACGATGAAAGCTTTAAATGTCTCTACAATCATTACAGAAAAAAAAGAATATCAATCAGAAGATATGATAAAAGTAACATATGAAGAAAGAATTGATACAGAAAAACTATTAACAGAAAATGGATATATTTCAAATAGTATAGAGTGTCCAGATACTTATGAGAATATTAAAAAAGTTGATGAAGAATCAAAAGTTTTTGTAAATAATCAAATCATATCTCTAAGTAATAAAGAAGAAAATATGTGTTTTACATATGAAAGACCTGTTTCCATTGAAAATATAAAAGTTAGCACAAAAATCACACTATATGGAGAAATGGAAAGAAAAATTATTTTACAGATTCCTTTAGAATATGCAAATTATTATAAAGATATTTTAACAGAAAAAATAAAAGGAAAATTGGATAAAGGAATGACTTTAAACATATATGATGAAGGCATTATGAGATGTTATAGTATAGAATTTAAAGCATTAACATTAAATAGAATAGAAGAAAAGACTATGAAAATTTTAGGAGGAAAAGATAGAATCGACTTTGATAATAAATATATATTTTTCTTAAAATCAAGAATAGAAGAAACATGTGAACCAGATACAATACTAGAAGGCATTGAACAACCATCTAAATTAGAATTTGAATATATTTTACCAGGTTCTACAAGTAAAATTAATAATGGAAAGGTAGAAACTACAACTTATGTAGTTGTACCAGATGATGGAAAAGTCGATTTTACATTTACCTATAATCATTATGTTTTATTTGGAATTGTAGGATTTATCATTCTAGTCGTAATCATTATAGTACTAGTCATTGTTAGAAAAGTGAAAAAAAGATTCCATAAAGATAATGAGCAAGGATCTGATAATACTAAAAAAATAAATCAAGAAAGTAAAAAGGATGAACCAGTAGAAAACAAAGAAAATTCCAAAAAGAAAAAAGATAAAGAAAATATTCCAGAAGAAAATAAAAATAGTAAAAAGAAAAAAGACAAAGCTGAAAATAATGAGGGAAAAGTAGATGGAACAAAAAACAAAGAATAAAAAATAGTAAAAATTATTGGTTTTATACTATTATTAATCATATTAATGGCAACCGTAACTAGTTGAAAAACAGATGGTTTGGTATGGCGATGAAAAAGAAACATATATCACAGAAGAACAGGAAAGTGCTTATTTTGATAATGTTATCGATTTTTCATATCAAGATATAACAAAAGTAAAATAAAAGGAGGGGAGTATATGAGTGAAAAAAATGAAGAAACAAAATCGACAGAACCAATAGAAGAAACAGAAAAAGTAGAAAATGCAAAAAGCAAAGAGAATAAAGAAAAAACAGAAAATACAAAAAATAACGAAGCGATAGAAAAAGAAGAAAAGGAAACAAAGAAAGAAAAGAAAGGGAAAAAAGGAAAAGTTATCCTTATCTTGATTATCATTTTGTTGGTGATTGTTGTGGCAACTGGAGGAGGATATTTTGCCTATCAATATATAGAAGAAAACAAGCCAATTGAACAAGAATGGGCAGATACTTATTATCACTATATAAAAGATACAAATGAAGAAGGAAAAAGTGAAGATGAAAAAATACAAAACAATTCTGAAATTGGTTTTATAGAAGTATCAGACATGGATGACCCTGTCATGATAGTAGAATATGAAAAAGATGATGAAGATGTTTTAGATGTTTATTATATCAATGAAGGAAAGGTTAGTAATGTTATTAATCTAGGTGAAGCAGATATAGAATTATTATATGATATGAATAAAAAAGAATATGATTGGTATACACATACAAAAACAGATACAAAAGATACTTATACAAAACTTTCAGCACAAATCTTGGGAGAAAATAAAGATAAAGAAGAAGAAACGGAATATTCTTTTGAAAAAGATGAAAAAATTACAGTAGAAACAGTAGATGGTGATACCATATCTATATCAAAATTTGATACAATGTTTATTGAGACAGATGCTAAAATAGATACAGTGGATTATCATGAAGACATGACAAATAAAGAATTAAAAGAAACAATCGAAAAAGGTGTTACGCAATATAAACCAGAAGAGGAATTGATAACAGAAGATATAAAAAATGATGTCACAGAAAAAGAAAATAAAGTAACAGAAAAACAAGAAGAAATGCAACAAGCTGAAGAGGAAAAGAAAAAAGCAGAGGAAGAAGCTAGAAAGAAAGCTGAAGAAGAAGCTAAGAAAAAGGCAGAAGAAGAGGCTAAAGGTCTAAAAGTAGGAAGCCATACTTTACAATATGGAACCTATATTTCTGATGTAGCAGGAATGGACAGTACAATGTATGGTACAATAATCTTAAATCCTGATAAAACATTCCACATTAAGGCAAATTGTGAGGGAGGATATCCTTATGAAGAATTAGATTGTGATGGAACTTATGAGGTTACAAAAGTATTGAATTCATTTACTTATTTTGATGGAATTAGATTTACTACAAGTACAGGAGTTGTATTTGAACATGAAGTTACTCAAGATAACAGATTTAGTGATCAATGGCATGGATATGATTATAGTGGGAATTAAATTAAGAAACAAGAAAACAAGGCATTTACCTTGTTTTTTTTGTTAAAAAATGATATAAATAATATATTGTAATTATTTAATTTTAAATAGTTTTATATTGCAACCAATACACGAATTTTTAGGTTGATATAAGTCATAATAAAAATAATTAGGGAGGGAATATGTTCAAATTACATTCAGAATATAAGCCAACAGGCGACCAACCAAAAGCAATTGAATATTTATCAAAAGGAATAGAAGAAGGTAAGAAATTCCAGACGCTTCTAGGTGTTACAGGTTCTCGGAAAAACATTCACAATGGCAAATATCATTCAAAAAGTACAAAAACCAACGCTTGTATTAGCACATAATAAGACATTAGCAGGACAACTTTATTCCGAATTCAAAGAGTTTTTTCCAGAAAATAATGTGGAATATTTTGTATCTTATTACGACTATTATCAACCAGAAAGCTATATTCCACAATCAGATACCTATATAGAAAAAGATTCTTCAGTCAATGATGAAATTGACAAACTGAGACATTCAGCAACATTATCTTTATTTGAGACCAGAGATGTCATTATCGTTGCTTCTGTTTCTTGTATTTATGGCTTAGGAGACCCAGAAGATTATCAAGAAATGATGTTATCTTTAAGGCCAGGCATGCAAAAGGGAAGAGATGAAGTTTTAAGAAAATTAATTACGATGCAATATACTAGAAATGAAATAGATTTTCAAAGAGGAACTTTTAGAGCCAAAGGAGATATTGTTGAAATTTATCCATCTGACCAATCGGAATCTGCTATTAGAGTGGAATTTTGGGGAGATGAGATTGAAAAATTAGTAGAAATTAATCCATTAACTGGAAAAACCATTGGAACTAGAAGACATGTTTTAATTTCTCCAGCATCTCACTATGTAACGACTAAAAGCAAAATGGAAAGAGCAATTATTACAATAGAAGAGGAGTTAGAAGAAAGAATTAAATACTTTAAAGATAATAATAAATTAATTGAAGCACAAAGAATAGAAGAAAGAACAAATTTTGATATTGAAATGATGAAAGAGACAGGATTTTGCTCAGGGATTGAAAATTATTCTAGACATATTAGTGGGAGAAAACCAGGAAGTCCACCATATACATTATTTGATTATTTTCCAAAAGATTTCCTATTGTTAATAGATGAATCTCATGCAACTATCCCACAAGTAAGAGCGATGTATAATGGAGACCATTCTAGAAAAGAATCTTTAGTAAATTATGGATTCAGATTACCTTCTGCATTTGACAATAGGCCCTTAACATTTGAAGAATTTGAGAAAAAATTAAATCAAGTTATATTTGTTAGTGCGACACCAGGAGATTATGAAAAAGAACATAGCAAAGAAAATATTGTAGAGCAAATTATCAGACCAACTGGACTATTGGATCCTAAAATTGAAGTAAAACCAGTAACCAATCAAATAGATGATTTACTAGAGCAAATTCGTATCAGAGTAGAAAGAAAGGAAAGAGTTTTAGTAACAACATTAACAAAGAAAATGGCAGAAGATTTAACAGACTATTTAAAGGGATTAGATATCAAAGTAAACTATATGCATTCAGATACCAAAACATTAGAAAGAATGGAAATTATTCGAAATTTACGATTAGGAGAATTTGATGTTTTGGTTGGTATCAACTTATTAAGAGAAGGATTAGATATTCCAGAGGTATCTTTAGTTGCCATACTAGATGCAGATAAAGAAGGATTCCTACGTTCCGAAAGGTCTTTAATTCAAACAATCGGAAGAGCAGCGAGAAATACAGATGGTACTGTTATTATGTATGCAGATGAATTAACAGAAAGTATGGAAAAAGCCATTTCAGAAACAAACAGAAGAAGAAGAATCCAAGAAGCATATAACAAAGAACATCATATAACACCAAAGACCATTAGAAAATCTGTACGTGATTCTATAAAAGTAACCATTACAGATGATATAGGCGTAGAATACAAACTAGAAAAAGAAGAAGATATTAAAGATACCATTACAAAATTGACAGATGAAATGTTAAAATATGCAGCTGAAATGGAATTTGAAAAGGCAGCTGAATTACGTGATAAAATAAAAGAATTAGAAAAATTAATTTCAGAATAATTCTAATTTAACTATATATATATTTAAGTTTTCGAAGAAGTGTAAAAATTTGTTAATGCGAAAATTGCATAGCAATTTTTCTATGTAAGAAAATAGCGAAATAGTCAAAAAAATAGAGGGTTATACCTCTATTTTTCATTTACAAAATTCCACAATTTTTATAAATTAGAATTATCCTCATCATTATTTGTTGGTGATTCGTCTTGTGGTTTTTCAGAAATATTAACAACTCCATCACCTTGATAAGTACTTGCAGTTGAAACATTTCCTTTTCCAACATATTCTGCCTTACTAAATCCAAGAATCATATAGAAAATCGTTGGTAAGAATAATAAACCAATGGTGTATCCAATATCTTTTCCAAATGCTTTGGCTAATGAATTACATTGATAGATATAAATACCTAAACAAACAATCCATCCAATAAAAGGAATAATACCTGCTAGATATCCAAAGATAATCCATGGTGAAAGCCCAGAAATTCTAAATAAAATAACTATGTTATAAATTGGTATAATACATTTCCAGCCTTTTTCACCAGCTTTTGTGAAGACCTTCCACATACCAACGATTTGTAAAATAGCTATGACTAAGGCAATCATAAGGACCATACCTAAAAAAGCTCCTAAAACAGCCCATAAAGCTGTAAAAAATGATGAATCAGCAGCAGTATATCCATAATCATAATAATCATAATAACTTGGATTTGAATAAGAATAGTAATCATAATATCCCATAAATTCATTCCCCTTTCATAAACTTCATAATTAAATTTTCACATTTTTCGACAAAAAAATCAATATAAAATAGAAAAAAACTTGTATAAAAAATGTTCGTCTGATATAATCTATGTAATTACCTAATAATAATATACGAGGAGGTATTAAAATGAGTGAAAACAAATGTCAATGTGGTAATCCTAAAAGGGACGAATTTATGCAAAAATTATTTGATGAATACTTACCAATTAAAGATAATTTAATTCAAATGTTAAATGAGGTGCAAGAGCATTATGGATATATTCCACAAAATGCACAAATCGAACTTTCAGAATTTTTAAATATTCCAATGGCAGAGATTTATGGAGTCATAACTTTTTATTCGAGATTTACCCTAAAACCGAAAGGAAAATATAATATTGCAGTATGCTTGGGAACAGCATGTTATGTAAAAGGTTCTCAAAAAATCATGGATAGATTAAAAGAAAGATTACAAATTGAATCAGGTGAAACAACAAAAGATGGACTATTTTCTATTGAAGAAACGAGATGTGTTGGCGCATGTGGTTTAGCACCAGTATTTACTGTAAATGGTGAAGTTTACGGAAAAGCAACTGTTAAAAAATTAGATGAAGTGTTAGATGAAATCATAAACAGCAAGGAAAAATAAATGAAAAAGAATTTATTAAAAACAAATTGCTTTGATGTTAATAAAAAAATGATAATCATTGGAAGTTGTTTAGAAACAAAGAAATAAAATTTGTTACAATAGATAAATCTCCTCATTGTGTTCAATTACATTACGTTGTGAAAGAATTGAAAAATATAATGGATTTAGAGAAGATTCATATAGAGAATTATGTGGCAACAGAAGAAGGATTAATAAGAGTGCCTATTGAAGTTATAGGACTTTCTAAAAATTTAGGAAAATTATGCAAATATATGAAAGAAATGTAAAATGCATTCTGATAAGAAAGGCGTGCGTTAACGAAATCAAAGATTTCGACGCACACATGTGAAGACTGCTTCGCAGTACTTCACAAATATAGGAAGCCTAACCTTGTTGTATACGGAAAAATCTACATAGGGTCAAGATAGCAGTCGATTTTTCCTATACAATAAAAAATGTCCAAAAAGAAACGTCCCCAATGGGACAAAAGGAGGAAAGTATGAAAAGTCTAGAAGAAATTCACAAAATAAGAGAAGAAAAAAGAAAAGAATTAGATTTAAGAGTTAATACAAAAGCAGATACCAGAGAAAAACATATTTTGGTTTGTCATGGTACAGGTTGTACTTCTTCAAAATCACCTAAAATTTTAGAAAATTTTAGAAGAATTTTAAAAGAAAAGAATATCACTAATGTAAGAGTGATTAAAACTGGTTGTTTTGGTCTTTGTGCAAAAGGACCTATCGTTATCATTAGACCAGAAGATACTTTTTATGCAATGGTAACACCAGAAGATTGTGAAGAAATTATTGAAACACATATTGTAAAAGGTGAAAGAGTAGAAAGATTACTTTGCAAAGATATTGATGGAACGGTTGTCAATAGTTTAGATGAATTAAACTTTTATAAAAAGCAAAAGAGAATTGCTCTTAAAAATTGTGGTGTTGTCAATCCAGAAGAAATTGATGAGTACATAGCATTTGATGGATATAAAGCATTGGAAAAAGTATTAAAAGAAATGACACAAGATGAAGTCATTGATGTGATAAAAGATTCAGGTCTAAGAGGTAGAGGTGGAGCAGGATTCCCAACAGGTAAGAAATGGGAACTTACAAAGGCATCTGACGGAGACCAAAAATATGTGGTTTGTAATGCAGATGAAGGTGACCCAGGTGCTTTCATGGATAGAAGTATCTTAGAGGGAGACCCACATTCTGTATTAGAAGCGATGGCAATTGCAGGATATGCTATTGGTGCCAATAAAGGCTATATTTATGTTAGAGCGGAATATCCAATTGCAGTTCAAAGATTAAAAATTGCAATAGAGCAAGCAAGAGATTATGGATTATTAGGAGAAAACATCTTTGATACAGACTTTAGTTTTGATATCGAAATTCGATTAGGAGCAGGAGCTTTTGTCTGTGGTGAAGAAACAGCATTACTAGAATCTATTGAAGGAAAAAGAGGGCAACCAAGAGTAAAACCACCATATCCAGCACAATCAGGATTATGGGGAAAACCAACATTAATTAACAACGTAGAAACCTATGCAAATATTGCACAGATCATATTAAAAGGAGCAAAATGGTATTCTTCTATTGGAACAGAAACCTCAAAAGGAACAAAAGTATTTGCTTTAGGTGGAAATGTCAATAACATTGGATTAGTAGAAGTACCAATGGGAACCACCTTAAGAGAAATTATTTACGATATTGGTGGAGGAATTCCAAATGGAAGAGACTTTAAAGCAGCACAAACAGGAGGCCCTTCAGGTGGATGTATTCCAAAAGAACACTTAGATACGCCAATTGATTATGAATCTTTAAAACAAATTGGTTCTATGATGGGATCTGGTGGATTAATTGTTATGGATGATACAAAATGTATGGTAGCCTTAGCAAAATTCTATTTAGACTTTACAGTAAGTGAAAGCTGTGGTAAATGTACACCTTGTAGAATTGGAACAAAAAGAATGTTAGAAATATTAGAAAGACTATGTAATGGTGAAGGAGACGAACTAGATATTTATAAACTAGAAAAACTAGCAGCCAATATCCAAAAGGCAAGTATATGTGGACTAGGGCAAACCGCACCAAACCCAGTTGTTAGTACCCTAAAATATTTCAGAGAAGAATTTAGACAACATGCTATCCAAAAAGAATGTAGGACATTAGAATGTAAAGCAATGGCAAAAATAACAGTTAATGAAGAAAAATGTAAAGGTTGTGGTTTATGTCAAAAACATTGTCCAGTAAATGCCATTGATGGATCAGGAAGAGATAAAAGAATTATCAACCAAGAAAAATGCATTAAATGTGGTACATGTATTGCAAGCTGTCCATTCCATGCAATTGGCAATTAGGGACGTACCAAATTGGACATTTTTTGTCCAAAAGGGACACACATCACCTATGGATAATTGAATTAAGGGGGAAAAGAAGTGAATGAAAATGAACCAATAGAACCAATAATATGTGCAGATGTTGATGAACTTATGAGCATACATAATAATATTACAGAAAGAAAAATTTATAATATATTAGAAGATATAATGTATTATTATGATATCTTATTCTATATAATATTAATTATATCAATATTATTAATGTTCAATGTATTAAAAAAGAATAGCGGGAAAGTAAAAACAAAACTATATAATGTTTTACTTATAATTAATATATCTTTGATAATATTAGTAAAATTTGTTGTAGCTTTCTTAGACATTTTTTCGGTTGATATATATTCTATTATATTTTTAATTATCGTATTAATGATACGATTAACGGCTAGTATAGGGTTAATTTATGTACCTCTTTCTTTAAGAAAGAAAGAGGATACTATGAATATCAATAATAATAGTTAAAAGAAAGAGAGATGTGGATATGGAAAAAGAAATGGTTAATTTAACAATTGACAATCAAAAAGTAACAGTGCCTAAAGGAACAACAATATTAGAAGCTGCCAAAACAGCAGGAATTGACATCCCAACATTATGCTTTTTAAAAGATATTAATGAAGTAGGAGATTGCAGAATGTGTATTGTAGAAGTAGAAGGTAGAAGAGGATTTGCTACTTCTTGTATACAAACAGTAGAAGAAGGTATGGTTGTTCATACACATACACAAAATGTATTAGAAGCACGTCATGTGATTCTAGATTTAATAATCTCAAATCATGCAAAAGATTGTTTAACTTGTACACGTTCAGGAAATTGTGAATTACAAACATTAGCTACAAAGTTTAATGTTTTAAATATTGAATTTGAAGGAGAAAGAACAGAACACAAGATTGATGATTTATCACCATCCATTGTAAGAGACTTTAATAAATGTATCTTATGTAGAAGATGTGTAGCAGCATGTAAAAATGTACAAAAAATCGGTGCTATTGATTGTATTAATAGAGGTTTTGAATCATGTATATCCACTGTTGGAGACCACAGTTTAAATGATGTTAACTGTACATTTTGTGGTCAATGTATAGAAGCTTGTCCAACAGGTGCTTTACATGAAAAGGAAACCATTAATGATGTATGGGTAAAATTAAAAGACCCAGAAACAACGGTTATTGTGCAAACAGCTCCAGCAGTTAGGGTCGCTCTTGGAGAAGAATTCGGTATGCCAATTGGTACAAATGTAGTTGGAAAGATGGTTACTGCATTAAAACGTTTAGGATTTGACAAAGTATTTGATACCAATACAGGCGCTGATCTTACCATTATGGAAGAAGCAAATGAGTTTATAGAAAGATTTACAAAAAATGATAATTTACCAATGATTACATCTTGTAGTCCAGGATGGGTAAAATATATAGAAATGAATTATCCAGAATTATTACCACATTTATCTAGTTGTAAATCACCTCACGAAATGTTTGGTGCTATTCTAAAAACATATTATGCCAATAGAGAAGGGCTAGACCCAGAAAAAATCTATGTGGTTTCTGTTATGCCATGTATCGCTAAGAAGTTTGAAAGACAAAGACCAGAAATGAAGGAAGATAACCTATATGATGTAGATAATGTTATTACCACTAGAGAATTGGCAAGAATGATTAAACAAGCCAACATTGAATTTGAAAAGCTAGAAGATAGTAATTTTGATAGTCCTATGGGAGAAGCAAGTGGCGCAGGCGCTATCTTTGGAACAACTGGTGGTGTTATGGAAGCAGCTTTAAGAACAGCGCAAGATACCTTAACTGGAAAAGATTTACCTAAAATTGATTTTGAGCAGGTAAGAGGGGGAGAAGGTATCAAAAGAGCAACCATTAATATTGCAGGAAAAGATATCAATGTTGTTGCAGCAAGTGGATTAGCAAATGCTAGAACTATATTAGAAGAAATTAAATCTGGAAAGGCAAACTATCAATTTGTCGAGATTATGGCTTGTCCAGGTGGTTGTATCATGGGTGGTGGCCAACCAATTAAGAGTTCTAAAGTAAGAGTAGAAGTAGATGTTAGAAAATTAAGAGCAGACGCTTTATATACAATTGATGAAAGAAGTATTGTTAGAAAATCACATGAAAATCCTGTTATGAAAAAATTATATAAAGATTTCTTAGAAAAGCCAGGAAGTGAAATTGCTGAAAAATTATTACATACAACTTATACAAAAAGAGAAAAATATAATATATAAAGAACCCCCTCCTTTAGAGGGGGTAGCGTTTATAAACGAAAAACCACATTTTAATGTGCAACAATTAAATGTAATTATATTATAAAACTTTTTTCTATATAGTCAAGGTTTTAATTATCAAAAAGATAAAATTTGTTTGCTAAAATATAAATATTTTTTTAAAGTAAAAAAATTAGCTATTTCCTATTGCAACTTTTTGATGAATGGTATATAGTAAGAAAGGGTGTAGAAAAATGACAAAATTTGTAGAAAGTATTACAAGATTAAAAGCAAGTGATATCAATAGAAATATTGTTTATTTAGCATTCCCAATTTTAAAATTCATAAGGTAAGTGTTTATATCAATTCCGAAAAGAATTGATATTTTTTATTATATAGAACATTTTATGTCCTATATAATAAAAAATAATATTGCACAGAAAAATTGCGTAGCAATTTTTCGCGTCGACAAATCTTTACGCTTCTTCGAGAACTTAAATACATATAGTTAAATTAAAAAAATAGAGAAAAGTTCTCGCAAAGCGAGATTTGTCCTATCTAAACCCTTACTTAGAAAATAAAAGGAGGCGTTCTAATGGAACAAACAAAAAAATTACTATTAGATGTAAATGAAAAGCCAACCATTGCAAAATGGATAATCCTTGCACTACAACATGTTTTTGCTATGTTTGGAGCAACCATTTTAGTTCCTATCATGGTAAATACAGCTGCTGGTGAAACAGTTCTTACGATTCCAGTAGCATTAGTAACATCAGGAATTGGGACATTAATTTACATCTTATGTACAAAAGGAAGATCACCTGTATATTTAGGAAGTTCTTTTGCATTTATTGCACCACTAGCAGCAGCTTATGTAAAAGGTGGAATTTCAGGTGCCATGGTTGGTGTTATGGCAGTAGGTCTTGTTTATGTCATTTTTGCAACTATTATTCATTTTATAGGAAAAAAATGGATAGACAAATTATTACCACCAGTTGTTATTGGGCCAATGATTATGATTATTGGTTTAAGTTTAGCACCAAATGCCATTTCTCAAATAGGACTTGGTACAGGAACACAAATTGATTGGAGATGTATCGGTGTTGCTTTAATTACTTTTCTAACAACTGCCATAGTTATGGTTAGAGGAAAAGGATTCTTAAAAATTATTCCATTTCTAGTTGGAATTGTTGTGGGATATATTTCAGCAATTTGTTTTGGATTGGTTGATTTTGCACCAGTATTAGAAGCTAGCTTCTTTAGTATGCCAAGCTTTGTAGTCCCATTTTTAAACTATACACCTAACTTTTCAGCATTATTAACAATTGTACCAATTTCTTTGGTAACAATAGCTGAACATATAGGTGACCACACAGCATTAAGTAGCATTATTGGAAAAAATTTATTAAAAGATCCAGGATTAGATAGAACTTTATTGGGGGATGGTTTAGCAACATTTGTTGCAGGATTTTTAGGAGGACCAGCAAATACCACTTATGGTGAAAACACATCTGTTGTAGGAATGACAAAAGTAGCATCTGTATGGGTTATTGGATTAGCAGCTATTATTGCTATCTGTTTAGGATTTTTAGGAAAATTCACTGCATTGGTATCAACGATTCCTGATGCTGTTTTAGGTGGCGTATCTTTACTATTATATGGGTTTATTTCTGTCAATGGTTTAAAAGTACTAATTGAAAATAAAATTGATTTTGGAAAATCTAAAAACATTGTTGTTGCATCTACTATGTTAGTACTAGGATTAGGAGGAGCAGCTATCTCTATTATTCATGGAGATTTATCTGTAACCATATCAGGAATGAGTTTAGCAGCAATTATTGGTATCTTATTAAATTTATTATTACCAGATGAAAAAGAAGGTGAAGATAAAAAATCAGAAAATAAGAGTACAAAAGAGGCAGAAGAAAAAAACGAAAATGAAAAAGAAATCAGATATGAAAGCGAGGCAAATGTAGTGGAAGAGATAAAAAATGATGAAGAAAATCAAGTAACCGTATTAAATAATCCTTTAGTAGAACATAAGTTGTCTATTATCAGAAATAAAAATACAGGTACAAAAGAATTTAGAGAAATTATTGGAGAGATAGCCACACTATTATGCTATCATGCATTAGAAGATGCAAAATTAAAAGAAATTGAAATTGAGACACCAATTTGTAAAACAAAGGCAAGAGTATTAGATGAAGACAATTATGCTTTTGTACCAATTTTAAGAGCAGGAACAGGTATGTTAGATGGATTATTAAAAATTGTACCAAATGCCAAAATAGGACATATTGGATTATATAGAAATGAAGAAACTTTAGAGCCAGTACAATATTATTATAAAATGCCAAAAGATATTGCTAAAAGAGAAGCCATTATCTTAGATCCAATGCTTGCAACAGGAGGCTCAGCAGCAGATACGATTCAAATGCTAAAAAAAGACGGTGTTAAGAAAATTAAATTTTTATGTATCATTTCTGCACCAGAAGGAATTGAAAGATTAAAAAAAGAACATCCAGATGTGAAAATTTATACAGCATGTATTGATGAAAAATTAAATGATAAAGGCTATATTGTACCAGGATTAGGGGATGCTGGAGACAGAATATTTGGAACCAAATAAAATATACATCGTCAAATCCGATTCATGTACACAAGTGGAACGGTATTCATAAATTATTTATTACTCGGTTCAATACGATATTTAAGAATTTATAATATAATTTTTTGAGCCTCTTTCACTCAGACCCTCACTACGTGAGTACCGTGAACATCCCTCAAAAAATTAAATAACAAATTCTAAAATATCTCCAATCACATTCGTAATGAAATAATTTATGAATACCGTTCCACTTGTGTACATGAATCGGAATAGTACAAGATACCTAATAAAAATGAAAGAGACAAAAAGAACATAGTTCTGATTGCCTCTTTTTAAACTATCTGTTATTATTATTTTGTCTTTCATTGTTGTTATTTTGATTATTTGAATTATTGTTATTATTGTTATTTTTGTTTTCTTTATTTTTCTTACTCATATACAAAGCACCTCCTCAAAGTATATTACTATTTTGTACGAATCTTTAAAAAAATATTCACCCATAATTTGTTTTTTTTATATAATTGATATATAATAACGAATATATAAAAGATTTATCTTGTTGTATAAAAAATTTACATGACAGAAATCATTTTTCTATACAATCAAAAGAGTAATATCATAAATAATAATATTAAAATTGGAGGCTTGACAAATGGGTTATAACAATGAAAAATTAAATGAATTCAACGATTACATAAGATACAGAAAAGTGGCTATAATAGGATTAGGAGTTAGCAATTTACCACTTTTAGATTATTTATATGATAAAAAAGCAAATGTAACAATATTTGATGAAAGAGAATATAATCAAATTCCTAGAGATATTGTTGAAAAAATTACCAATTATGGATTTATGATACATTTTGGAAAAGATTGTTTGCAAGAACTAAAAAATTTTAATGTCATTTTTCGTTCTCCTAGTTGTTTACCAACGAAACCAGAATTAGTAGAAGAAGCAAATAGAGGAGCATTGGTAACAACAGAAGTAGAATTATTAATGCAAATGTGTCCAGCAAAAGTAATTGGTATAACCGGAAGTGATGGTAAAACGACAACAACCAGTTTAATCAATCATATTTTGGAAAGAGCAGGATATAGAACATTTCTAGGAGGAAATATTGGAACTCCATTATTTACAAAACTATCAGAAATGACACCTGAGGATATCGTTGTATTAGAATTAAGTAGTTTTCAATTAATGGGAATGGAAGTCAGTCCACAAATTGCTGTTATTACTAATATAACACCAAATCATTTAAATATTCATAAAGATTATCAAGAATATATTGATGCTAAGAAAAATATTTTCAAATATCAAGATGAAAATGGAATTTTAGTTTTAAATTATGATAATGAAATTACAAGAGAATGTGCAAAAGAAGCAGATGGAAAAGTAATCTTTTTTAGCAGCCAAGCCAAATTAGATAATGGATATATTGTTGACGAAGATGTGATAAAAGAATGTGATGATAAAGTTAGAAAACACATTTTAAATACAGAGGATGTCATTTTAAGAGGAAACCATAATTATCAAAATATAGCCACAGCTATTGCTGCAACAGCAAGTTTAGTAGATATAGAAACTGCCGTAAAAGCAATTAAAGAGTTCAAACCAGTAGAACATAGAATTGAGTTTGTAGAAGAAATCGATGGGGTAAAATGGTATAATGATTCTGCAAGTTCTTCGCCTTCTAGGACTTTATCTGGATTAAATGCTTTTAAAGAAAAGATTGTTTTGATTGCAGGTGGATATGACAAAAATTTAGATTATACACCTCTTGCAAAACCAATTATTGACAAAGTAAAAGCTTTAATTTTAATTGGTCAAACAGCTGGAAAAATTTATGATGCTGTAAAAGAAGAATTGGAAAAAGAAAATAAAAATTTAAATATTTATATGTGTGAAACCTTAGAAGAAACAATTCCAATTGCAAAAAAGAATGCCAAAAGTGGAGATGTTGTTCTATTTTCTCCTGCTAGTGCAAGTTTTGATATGTTTAAAAATTTTGCAGATAGGGGAAATCAATTTAAAAATTTGGTAAGAAATTTAAAAGAGAGAGGCTAAACATGATTAAATATATTCAAAAACAACTAGAAAATCATAAAGTTTTTGGAAGTAGATTTGTATATATAGAGAAGAAATTAGGCGACCTAAGAACTAGGTCGCCTTCTTCTGCTGGCTATTAATCACGCTGCAGAAGATACTTCTCAGCCTCTTCTACAATCTTCTTTTTTTCAAGAGTTAAATGATCACTCTTTGCACTAAACAGAATTATACCATAAAGTTATAAAAAAGTTAAATATCATGCACCTTTTAAAAGTTATCAACATATGTTGTATAAAATAAATAAGGAGGAATTAGAAATGTATGATAAGCAATATGAAGAGTACATAAGAAGTGTTTTAGGATATCCATCTACAAGAGATATAAACCAAAACTATATAAGGCAAAATCAAATGTATCAGACAGAATATCCAAATCCATCACAAACACGCATGAAAAGCGATTTAGAAGAATGTTATCCTGAGATATACAAAATTATATATCCGATGGTTCAAAAAGCCTGTGACAGAAATATAAATGCAAATAGCAGAGAAGAAATTGAACAAATGACAGATGAAATTTATGAAGCTATAGAAGATAACAATCAGATTAATGTCAATATTAATTTGGGAAATACAGTCTCTACAACCAATTCTAATACTCAAAATCGAAATGAAATACATAAAGAAGATGTTCAAAAGAAAAGTTCTGAAAAACAAGAAGTAGAAAATAGAAATGTAAATACAGAAAATAAAAGAAGTCCTAGAAATAATAATTTGAGAGATTTGATAAAAATATTGTTAATTAGAGAATTATTAGGAAGACCTCATAACCATTTTCCACCAAGACCACCACATACTCCACGTCCACCAATGAGATCGCCAATTATGCCTAGAAATTATCAACCTTTATATGATATCTATGAATACTAAAAAAATAAACTTGTTGTATAGTAAAAGTTTAAATATGTAAAAAAGTTAAATTTCTTGCACAATAAAAATGAATATTTTACCATTTTTTCAAAATAAAAACAGGATAACAGAACAATAGCGAGCTTTTTTTAATATTTTCTCTGTTCTTAACATTTTAAAGCCCGCGTTATTGTTCGTGCGCCAAATTTTACATTAGTAAAAGTTGAAATACTTAAAGTTTCATATTGTTTCCTATTACAATGAAAAATCTTTATATATAAATGAAAGATGCTTTTTAATAATATAAATAATTGAATAAAAATTTAAAAAATGCAGAAAATAAACATGAGAAATTTTGAAAGGTGGTAAGAATAATGAAGGTAAAAGATTGTATGTGTACAGACGTTTGCTGTGTGAAACCAGAAACAACGATATGTGAAGTTGCAAAATTAATGAGTCAAAATCATATTGGTTCTATACCAGTTTGTGATGCAAATAATTGTTTATGTGGTATTGTTACAGATAGGGATATTATATTAAGAACAATTGCTTGTGATAAAGATGTAAAGACAACACCTATCAGTGATATCATGTCAACAAATGTATGTACTTGTGAAGAAAATGAAGACATGTCAAATGCAGAAAATAAAATGGGAACAAACAAAGTAAGAAGATTACCTGTTTGTGATAGCAATAAAAAAGTTGTTGGAATATTAACATTAGGAGATATTGCACAAAATAGAGCAAAATTAGATGATAGAGAAATTTGTATTACATTTGAAGATGTTTGTGATTGTGATACAAATAAAAATGCAGAGTAAGATAATTTTACGAATAAAATAACATTTGTTAAGCCAAGTTCTTATATTATTATATGTATAAATGGAAGAATACTATAAATTCTTGCAATATTGATTAGGAGAATCTCAAACTTGTTTTGAGAGG